>JAJZKY010000182.1 GCA_021803885.1 Planctomycetota bacterium | reverse complement strand
AAAAAGAATTGAACTGGGCATGGGTATAGCCCAGCGACAGCATGGGAACAAGAGTCCAACCGCCGGTGCCGGAAAAGTTGATACCGGAGGAATAAAGCTGCTTGCCCATATCAATGGAACCATTGATGGCGTTGCCGGTGAAATTGCCATTGGCCGAAGTGGACAGCGGCCCGGCAGTGATATTTCTGGTTTCTGAATTGCTGCTGTACGTATAAGCGGCAAGACCGTCGATAAACCAGCCATTTTTGGACAAATTGGCGTAAACACCGGGAGTATAGCTATTGACGCTGCCCTTGCTGTTGTACGGATCCAAGGTTAGAAAACTGTGCGCGTAATTGAAAAGCACGCCCACGGCCAGCGGCTGGGCGATGTGGTAATCAACGCCGGCGGTGACATCGGCGGTGGTGATATTGGGACTGCTGATGCTGCCGGTGTTGGAAAAATCATCAAACTGCGCTGAACCGGTGGCAAACGCACCCCAATTGGTGGTGGGTTCAGGATGGGAAAGATTGCGGGCCTCAGATTGGAGATTGGTTAGATAACCCGGCAACTCCGCCGGTATGTTATTATCCAGCGAGACCACATCGGCCTGCGATTGCAGCATCTGGCCCAAGGCGGCCTGATTGGGGTTGTCCTCGCCGGGCTGCAGCAGCGTTAAACCGGAGGTGTTAGTCCGCGGGCCCCATTATCAATGGTCTGGGCGTATTGGCTGAAGGTTTGGTCCAGATTGATGCCATTTTGAATGGCCACCTGCGGAAACGCCTGCAAGTCAATGGGCGAAAGCTGATCTAAAATGCCGGGAATTTGGCTGCCATAGGCACTGTCGATGGCATTGATCAGCGCCTGGTACTCCGGCGATGGGTGCGATCCGCCGTTGTACCCGTCCGTCGCGTTGAGGTAGGTTGCCACGGCAACTTGGTTGGGCGTGAGGGCGTAGGGGATCAGCGATGGCTGCTGGAGAGTAAAGATCAAATTCAAATCTGTGCCTGTATCCACGGTATTGGCGAATACATCGATGGGATGGGCCCCCAGACTGATTGAAGAAAAGTTACCACTTAGGCTTCCGGCGGATTTAATAATGGTCAACGACACCGGGCTGGTCAGGGGCGCGTAATTGTTCTGGAAAACCACGCTCAGGTTGCCGGCAATGGAAGAATTGGAACCAACGTTAAACTGATCGAACTGGCCCGCCCCTTGCCCTCCGACTCTGACCATCAGTACTCCGGAGGCACTTTGAGTAAAACTGCCTGGGATATTGGCCACATATTGCGAGCTGACATTGCCGAACAGGCCGTTATTGATCAAACTGCTGTTGCCCAAAGCGCTGGGGCCGTCGGTGAGCAGCGCCGAGCCGGCATTGATAGTCGTGGTGCCAGAGTAAGTACTGATTCCGGCAAGGGTCAGCGATCCGCCGCCGCCAACGGTCAAGTTGCCGGAACCGGAGATAGAACCGGCAAATATATCCGTGTCGTTGGGGGCCACCGTCAGGGTATTACTGCCAAGGGTAACACCGCCGGAGCCGATAAGATTGTTCACAACCGGCCCACCCGCAACAGTGCTGCCGGAAATGTCAAATGCAGCGCCCGAGGCAATATTAACCGCACTGGAATTGGCTATGCCGCCGTTGCCGGCAAGGGCCAAAGTGCCGGCGGCTATGGAGGTTTCGCCGGTGTAGGTGCTCGGTGCGGTCAGGCTTAGCGTGCCAGCGCCAGCTTTCACCAGTTGGCCACCCGTTCCGCCGCCCAGTCCTCCATCGGCCAAGGCGCCACCAAAGCTGTCAATCCCCGAGGCAACATTCACCGTCAATATTTGGCTGCCCAGGGCCACAGTGCCGCCGGAGCCAAGCAAGCCATTGACCAGGGCGCCGCCGGCGGGCGTAATTTGCGAAATATCAAAAGTAGCGCCCGCAGACAGCGCCACATCACTGGAATCTGCGATGCTGCCGGCGCCTACCAGGGCCAAGGTGCCCCCATTGATAAAAGTCTGGCCGCTGTAGGTGTTCAGGCCGGAGAGCGCCAGCGTGCCCACACCGCTTAAAGCTAAACTTCCTCCGGCGCTGTTGTTGACACCGCCGTCCTGAATAACACCGCCGAAAGAATCGGTACCGGCGGCCAGGTTGATATTGAGCGTCTGCGAACCCAGCGCTACCGTTCCCGCAGCCCCGGTAAGGCTGGCAATGGTGGGACCACCGGCAATCGTGCTTTGTGAAATATCAAAGACGGATCCGGCGGCGAGAGCGACATCACTGGAATCGGCGATACTACCGGCGCCGGCCAACGCCAATGTGCCAGCGTTAATCGAAGTCAAACCGGTATACGTGTTCTGGCCCTCCAGGTTTAACACGCCAGGGCCTTCATAGATCAGGTCCGATGTACCCGCGATGGCGGACATCAGCGCTGCCGGGACGCCTGTGGCCGCTCCAATTTGAATGGTGGACCCGCTTAACACCAAGTTGCTGGCATAATTATCAAACTGCAGTGTTCCGCCGGAAAAATTGACGCTGCCGGTGCCCACCGCCGCGTCGCGGCCGATAGCCAGCGTGCCGCCCAGAAGAAACGTTCCACTGGTGTTGGTGTTGGCCGCAGTGAGAGTAAGCGTGCCGGATCCGGAAAGGACCAGGCCATTGGTAAAATCGACGGGCGCGGAAATCAAATCATTGGAATTCACCGTAACGTTAGCGCCAGTCATGGTGAGTGTAGCGCCGGATCCGCTGCTAATCGTGTAATAATATCCGTTGGCCGGCCCCCCGCTGTTGAAGATGAGCGACTGTGCAGTAACCGCGGATTGAATGATAACGCTTACGCCAAGATCCGTGCCGGCGCCAAAAACGGCGCCATCGCCATTGGTCCAAACCACATTGCCGCTGCCGGAGTTCCAGTTGAAGCTCGTGGCGTCCCAGTACCCGGGATAATCCTGGCCGCTTGCGCCGCCGTTGGGCGACCATGTCAGGCTCGGTGCTGGGGGCAACGCGTCATAGCCGATGGCCTGTAACGCAATGCCTTCCGGCGAGGTGATGCTCACGGACGCGGCTCCCTGCGAGGCCGAAGTAAATGCCTGCTGGACATAATTGGTGTTTCCGCCCCAATCGCCGAAATCACCCGGGGATATTTGATTAAAGCTGACTATATGGGTGTTTCCGCCATCAATTGAAAAGTAAGAGTTCGCCGTAGCACTGGTGGTAAAGCTGGGCGTATGCGCCGCGGAATAACGGTACAAATCCATTGGACCGTAATAACCGGTATTGCCTACTTGCGAACCTTGGCCACCAATGCCCAGCACCTCATCCACTTCGTGTTGAATCACGCGATTGGCATTGTAGGTGCCGCTGCCGCTGAACCCTCGCAGGTCCGCGGCGCCAAGTATGATAACGCCATCATAAATGTAACCTGTTCCGCTCCCCACGTTACCGGCAGAATTGAGGTAACCAACGTCGCCGGCAAAGCCCAGCGCCCGCATGTTGGCGCTGGTGGCCAAAATGGGGGTGGCCCCATTGCTGTCATTGCCATACTGAAGGTTGCTGTTGGCTATCTGGGCCACGGAATTACCGGGATGGGCCGACGCGTTTGCAATCAGGGCCTGCGTATAGGTGCTGTAGGAATGCGAGTACAAGCTGGCTAAACTTTCGCCCAAAGCCCCCTGCTCAATGCCGGCGGTTGTAAAATAAATGTTCACATGAATGGGATTGGATAAATTGGTATCGTAAAAATTCAGGGCGGAATCAATGGCCGACTCAATGGAACCGGCGTAGGCACTGCTGGTAATGGAACTGTCAAACGTGGGTGTGATGATGACGGCTCGAGCGGCGGAACCAGCGGCCATCAGCGCCGCAATGGCCATGGCCCCGGCAAGTCGCCCACGCACCCGCCCCCAACTGCCGGCTGATCGCTTCATCACCTTCATCAGAAAACCCCTGTGTTAACGGAACACTAAAATTGCGCCCTGCCCGTTGCAGAATCGCCGCCCAAGTCAAAAAAAACGCTTTCTCTCCGTGGTCACAACCCAGCCCCTTGGCTCCCAATTGCCACCGCCCTGACGCTTCCGCGAGGCCCCGTGGTGAACCACGGCGAACATAAACCGAGTGACAGCTTAACCCCAAGGTTGAATTAATGTCAAGAAGCCCACGGTCTATGCGTTGTACTGTTGCACTGTACCGAAGCAGCGCTATCACCGATTAGCCGACCTGAGGGATTATTGGAGTAGCACTTCCTGGCGGATTTGAATCGGCAGCGCACGGTGGAGGCGCAAGGTGCCACGGCTGTATACCAAATCTGGCCACCGGATATGACTTTACAAGGGAAATTTTGTGTGTGCAGGAGCCACGGGTCGTAGGTCGAGGCTGCACCCCTCCTTCCGCCTCCACCGGAGTCGCCCGCAACGCTCAAAAGCAGGAACTTAGGATGACATTGCTATTCCTTGATGCCAATGCTCAATTCGCGAGCTTTGCATTTACCGCCGGTGTTTTTATGATTCACGCATGAATGTTGAAATGGTTCATGAAAAGCGCAGTCCGGCAGAAAGCAGTCGGCGATACCGGCCGCTGACAGCTAGCGTCCGCCTGGCGGGAGGCTGGGCTTGAATCATTTCATTGTGGCGGCCATCCAGGTGCTATCTTCGCCCGATGCCATCATCTTCGCGCTGACCTATTGCGGCTTGGCACTGGGAACGATTCCGGGCACGCGCCTGGACCGCAGCAGCATTGCCATGCTGGGGGCCATCGCGGTGCTTCTGTTTCGCCGGATGAGCTTTTCGACGGCGATGGGCCAAATTGATTTTGGCACACTGGCTCTGCTGATAAGTTTGATGGTCATTTCGGCGCAGTTGCGATTGGCGGGTTTTTACCATTTTGTGGTAAATAAAATTGTATCCGCCGCAGATCGACCATGGATTTTATTGATGGCGGTGACGGGCACGGCGGCTCTGCTTTCGGCCCTTTTCGCCAATGATGTCATTTGTCTTATTTTTGCGCCGGTGATTGTGGTAGCGTTCAAACGGGCAGGCCGGGACCCCATTCCATACCTGATGGCTCTGGCGACGGCGGCCAACATCGGATCGGCGGCAACGATCATCGGCAATCCGCAGAACATGCTGATTGGCGAATCGGGCAAGCTATCCTTTGCCGGCTATACGCTGGCGGTTTTTCCGTTGATCCTCGCCAGCCTGATTCTCAATGTGCTGGCGGTGGCACTGGTCTATCGCCATCGCATATTTTCTCCGGCCAAAGCCACCGCATCCGGAACCGCAGGCACAACCAACGCGGCCATGGTCATGGATGACCCACCCGAAGCCCCGAGCCTGCAAGCACAAGCCCCCGCGGTCCAATGGGCAATGGTGGTCAAATGTCTGCTGATTATGGCCATGCTTCTGGTGGCCCTGATTTTCGGGAATTTTTTTTCCTTACCCAGGCCCATTGCGGCGCTGGCGGCCGCCGGACTGGTGCTGGTGTCGCGGAAGACCCGCCCGCGCGATTTATTTGCCATGGTGGATTGGAATTTAATTTTGCTCTTTATCGGCTTGTTTATTGTGATTGGCAATGCCCAAGTCCACCAGCTTCTGCAACCGGCGATGCACGCGTTAAAGGTCCATGGGATCAATTTACAATCGCGCGGACCTCTGGCGGCCGTCACGCTGGTGCTTTCCAACATCGTCAGCAATGTTCCCGCGGTATTGCTGCTGAAACCCGCCATTGCCGCACACGCAACCACGCTCTGGTATTTACTGGCGGTGGTGAGCACCTTTGCCGGCAACCTGACCTTGATGGGTTCCATTGCCAATTTAATTGTGGCCGAGCAAAGCGGCCGTTATGCCGTCCGGCTTTCCTTTGGAGAATACCTGAAGGTGGGTTTGCCACTGGCCTTGGCAACCACGGCCATGGCCGTGCTATATTTTAAGTTTTAATGCTTGCTGCCCGTTGCCGATTGGAAGTTTAAATTCTCAGCACAGACTCGCTTTGCGTCGCATGCGCTTGAGCAGCGGCAGGGTCAGGCCTGCGGCTAGCAAGGCCAACACCGAAGGTTCAGGCACGCTGGGACCACTGGGATCCTGGAAATTAAATGCGAGCGCATAAGGCGTGGTGGCCTCAAATTCACCACCCGGAATGCCCGTTACCACCAGACTGTATGGGCCGGCGGAAAGGTTTTGCAGGTAAAGCTCCTGCACGTTATCCACCAAGCTGGCGCTGGAGCTGATCAATTGGCCAGAGGGGCCAAACAACTGCAACTGAAGGTTGTTAAGTGATTGAGCGCCATCATAGGCGGTTAAGCCCACATTCCAGACCAATGTAGCCGTGAGAGTATAACTTGAACCGGCGGGCACAGAGGCTAAATTAAATTCATAGGTGTTGGTCTGGCCAGCGGTGGATATCTTATTAAAGTCCCACCCGGTAATCGATTTTTCCACCCCGCCACCCGTACCGGTGGGCGCTTCGCGGCCCGCTGCGAGTTGCTGATACGAATTGTATACATTCAGTACACCCGCGCCGTAGCGTGGATCCAGCGCGCCGGTTTGCGTCGCCCCGAAGGCATTGGTGTAAGTCTGGGACCAACCGGCCGGCTTGACCGCCCCATTAAGCAATAACGCCTTGATAGTGCGCTCATCCGTGGCATCCGTTGTATACGTAGCCGATGTGAAGCCGTCCGTGGCGCTGTAGCCTGTACCCCCGGTACCGGCCTGCACCAGCAAGGCCGCGGCCCCTGATACCAGCGGAGTAGAATAGCTGGTGGCCGCGCCGGGGGCGACAATATCCGGCTTGGATCGGCCATCTGTCGTCGGCCCAACGCCGCTGGCGCCGCCATACGCCCCCACCGCAATGGAATTGTAAGCCGTCGCGGGAGGATTAATCTCACTATTCGGAAACGTTTGGGTGTACGTACCATCGCCAACGCCGGAGACAAAAATAGTGCCGTAAAGATCGGTATAATTGTCGTATTGAATGTTGTAATAGCTTTCGGGAACCGGCACGAATGGTGAGGCCGACGAGGGCGTAATAATAAAGCTTTGGTTGACCACCTTTGCGGGAATCGGCGGGGCATCGCCATTGGTGGCGGGCTCGGTGGGATTGGCCACCGGATCGGCTGCGGGGGTTGTAGGAACCACCGGAATGTTAGCGCCATTGCCACCGACAACGTCGGCCAAAAAATAACTGGAATTATAGTTGTACACGTGCGCCACGCCCGCGGCCACGCCGTAACCGCCGCCGCCGTAAAATAAATTGCCCACCGTACTGGCATGGCCGGAGCCATCCCCGCTGGCATACGTATCGTTGGAAGCGCCATTGGAATCGATATAAGTGAAAAAGCCCGTGCTCGGCTGCCCTACCGCGGCCGGATTGGCTTCAAAATTATTGCCGCCCGCTTCCACCTGCGCCACCACCACGCCTGCCCCATTTAAGTTCGGATGCATGGCCGCCAACTGCGTAGCACCAATCTCTGCCAGGGTGGACGCATCAGCCGATGCCGCCGCCTGGGCAATCGATGTCGCGGAGAGTGCCACTGGAATTACGCAACACGCCGCGGCCACTAAAGCGCAATTGCCCGACCAACGCAAATGTTGACTTGCCACGTTCAATCTTGAATCAGCAGCCATAGTACGCTCCTAAAATTTGCCCGCCCGTCATTGCCGCGGCGCCACTTAACCACCAGCGGTGCCGCCGACCGGCTTTACTCGATGAACCTGTCGCTGCAGAAACGCCGCCCGTTTCCAGAGTCCCGGTGGCTCCCATCTCATGTTGGAGAGTCCAAACCGGCACACCCGTCGCATTCGATCCAAGGAAGACCTTCCGCAGACCAAAATGCCGAGATTCCAAAAGTGCTTGGCAAAACCCACTTCTGCCACCAAACCGAATCTTACAACTCACGCCACCGTTTTTACCAGGCTGCCGAGCTACCGCAGATGCGGATCAGCACAACTTTAGTCCAGCCCAAAGAGACCGGACCCTATAGATCATATACCTTGGCCACGCCAAATGTGTAGCAGGAACTTGAGAAAATTGTCAAAATTTAGTTATCAGACGTTCCCGCTATCCCTCACAAAAAAGCTCTCGTGCAGCTTTCATCGGCCAAGTTCCACCTCGGGCAAGAGTGTTT
>JAJZKY010000181.1 GCA_021803885.1 Planctomycetota bacterium | reverse complement strand
TTGGAGTTGTCCGGAAACCCGCCACGGCGTACGAACAACCGCGTCTCCATGACTTCCGGCACACCTTCGCTGTCAATCGTGTGGTAACCTGGTATCGGGAAGGGAAGAACGTGCAACGGCTGCTGCCGCATCTCTCGACGTATTTGGGGCACTACGACGTGGGCGATACGCAACGTTATTTGAGCATGACCGCCGACCTGTTAGCCGAGGCCGGAGACCGATTCCGCCGGTATGCCGAAGTGGAAAAGAAAACGCGAGGTAAGGATGTTCAAAAGAAGAAATAGATTAGATAAAATTCCGGTCGGTGCGGCCTCCGGCGTGGAACTGGGACCGATCCTGTTGGGTTATTGGATTCGAAGATTCCTATTGGAACACTTGGTATCCGACCGAAATCTCGCCCGAAACACACAACGCAGTTACCGGGACACGTTCAGGTTGCTTCTGCCATTCGTGGCTGGCCAAACGAAGCGGGCGGTAGACAAACTGTGCGTCACGGACATCTCGCACGACGTTATACGAAGATTCCTCGTCCACATCGAAGGAGTGCGAGGTTGCTCTTCCCGGACACGAAATCAGCGTTTAGCTTCGATTCATGCACTGGCCAAGTTCATTGCCGGTAATGCGCCCGAGTTTATTGGATGGGCCGCCGACGTGAGGGGAATTCCATTCAAACGGTTTGAACGGCCAGCCCTTTGTTATCTGGAAAAGCCGGAGATGGACGCGCTGCTGGCCGCTCCGAAACAGAATACGCCGCAAGGACGGCGCGATCATGCGCTGCTATTGTTCCTGTACAACGCTGGAGCACGGGCCAGCGAGGCCGCTGGCGTAATGATGGCCGATCTGACGTTCCATCCGGATGGATCGGGATCGGTGCGACTGCTTGGGAAGGGGGCCAAGGTCCGGTACTGTCCCTTGTGGCCGACGACAATGGCGGCGCTGCGGCCTCTGGTGGCCACGGCGACGGCCGAACGGCATGTGTTTCTCAACCGACGCGGCCAGCCGATCACCCGATATGGCGTGCATGCCATGGTTAAACGACATGCACGCGATGTCGCCCAAAGAGTTCTATCGCTACGAAATAAACGCGTCAGTCCGCACACCATTAGGCACACCACGGCGACACACCTGCTGCGTGCCGGCGTGGACATCAACACGATCCGCGCGTGGCTGGGGCATGTGTCGATCGATACGACCAACGTGTATGCCGAAGTCGACTTGGAAGCCAAGGCCGCGATGCTTGCGGCGTGTGAGCCAGCGGCCAAGAAGTCCAGGCGACAATGGAACGATGACCCAAACCTGATGGAGTTTCTTCGCGGTCTTTGAATATTGGCGGTGGGCAACGTTTAGCCGGACGATTGCGGCGAAGCATCGCCCCCGGATAAAACGGCTTTTGGCACGACCGCATCCTTCGCGTGGCCGCGTCGGCTCATCGGCTTTGACCGGGCTACTTCCTTATACCGGCGGAAGGCGTCGTCGTGATCGAGGAAGGCACGGATGATCTCCCGAACCACATCTGATTCGGCGCCCTCGGCTCCGTAGGGATCCTGATAGAGGCGACGGTACAAGTCCAAGTCTTGAGCTACAGGCGCGGGTAACTTGAGCTCAATTTTGCGAGGCGTTGTCACATGAAACGGTGCGAGTGCAATCACGATAGACCTCCGAATGGCGGGACAAATCGGCAAAGTAAAACTTATGTGGCCAACTGTTGGATTAACAAGTCCGCTTAATCGCATCTGCGGTGTCACCACACCACATAACCATCTACGCTACATATGTTGTCTTATGTGGTCAACCACATAAGACAACCCAGTGTAATATTAAAGTTGATTACCGTATGGGGCTGGATTTACAGCTTTACCGGCAATTCTACAAACAGGCCTACAACGCGGAGGTTGCCGATGCGGACTTGGTGCGTGAAATGGCCCGACGATTCATGGATTCGGATAGGGAGTTTCAAACGTTCAAGACCAGACTCGCCGCTGCCAACGTCCGCAAAGTATCAAAGATCAACTCTGCGAAGGACGTTAAAACTAGACCAACACTAAACGGTTCTGGGGCAGTGTCGTCATGACCGATGGACGATTAAATCATAATTGATTATTAGATCTGTGGCGTTTTAAAAACAAGAAAGATGCAGTGTGCATTTTCATGTTTATCGTTTCATCAAATTAAGTGACTTGTGTGGCCTCGGCAATTGTCCGTTAGTTCATCATCATTCTCGACCACACCATTCGATGAATCCCCGTCGCAAAAAGAAGTGACTGTGGCAGCCAACCTTCCGCCAAATCGACGGATGCAGAGAAATTGTATTGTCACCATGCTCGTGAATCCGCCACTGTGGCTTGGCATCCGGCAATAAACTTATTTGTACTATTGCTCCGCATCCACATGGACAGATCATCGCCACGAACCACTTTTTTTCCCCTTCGCCCATCACATAGACGGTATCAGCGTCGAGCGTTTCAGGCAACTCTTCCAGATATACGGTGCGCAATCGCTTGGAAGTTCGTCTGTACCTTGAGACAAGCCGAATCCATATCCGTGAGACCACACCAGCAATAAATCTTATCATGCTATTTGCTACCCTTAGCTCAGTTCCGGCTTATCGAGCAATGGTGCGACATCGCCACGTCCGAGTTCTTTGCTAAGCACTATACAAGTCTGCATTTTCGATTCTGTTTCTTTAAACGTTAGGCCTTCGTGTAACCCAATACGCTGTGAGGCAAATTCCTCATTTGAGGGGATGCGGTAGCGATGGATTCTCGCCAGCAATTCATTGACCGCCATTGCCGCGACCAGCGTGTTGACACTGATGACGGCTGGCCTATTCTCTTGGACCAAACGAATGTACTTTTCTCGCCGCCTGCGGCGGTATTCAGTAGGATCATCCCGCCTGAGTAATTCTGCCTGCACATCCTCTGATGTATACACGCCGCGTGATTTTAAACTAGATCGCCCAGGTTGCAAGTAATGCACCGCGCCCCAAATCGTATCAATGCCGCCGTGCGGCAGCGAATTGAGTTGCACGCCCAGATCAAAATATGGCAAGGAATAAAACGCCGCAGCTCTGTTCAATAAGTCTCTTCCATACCATGTATCCATACATCCAACCACCACATCGCATTCGGCAATCGCCTTTACTGCTTGGGAGGTGTCGATATCAATCGCCATCGCGGCGACTCTTGTTCCAAGACCGATTTTGCCGATGGCATCAGCCAGAACCTCGACCTTGAAACGGCCTATATTGGCATCGGCTGCTGTCGCCATATAGATGCGGTTTAGGTTCCTCCATTCGACCCGATCAGGATCAATGAGCACAACCCAACCGACACCAAGCCTTACAAGTTGTTCAATCAGCGGGCTTCCGGTCCCTGAGCAGCCAACGATCGCAATCCTCATGCGTCTTAGAATCTCGACTGTTCCCTCCCCAAAAGCCTGGGCATGACGCTGCACGAACTCGGGCAAGCCATAACCATTACCCTCTGCGTACCAGAAACACAGGTCATCTCCGACAATGGATACCAGCTCCACAGGCATCTTCTTGCAATCAGGCAAAATTGTTCTTGCAAAAATGCGTCCGTCAGCGCCCGGTAACATCACAGCGCTCAAATGAGGCCTATCATCTTCAAGTAGGTCATCGACCGATCTAAAAAAACTGCCATCCGATTGATCATCTCGGGCGGAAAAGCTATCCAATCCTCCAGGATGACTGTGAATCTTCATGATAGCCATACCGCGCTGCATTGCCGCCACGATTAATGGGTCGGCGAAGCGGGTCGGCCAGTCAACACTGACTTCGGTACGAATACATGCGTCATGCGGAATCAGTGTGATTTGATGAGCACAAAACACAACGCGTTCCTCGCCGTCACGCCGCCCGCATAGAACGAGCGCGGCTGCCTCAAGCCCATCACCCGGAAACAGGTGTGCCAAGAGTTGCGCATGTTGATGGCTGGTCATTCTCAAAGCATAACGCATGCTGATTCCTATCGTTTTGGTTCAGAGTCTAACCATTGCTTAATACGCAGGTGATGTGTGGCCACGCTATCAATGCCATCACGCCATGCGTAGTGCCGTGACCAGCGCTGATACATTTTGCCGTCGATAGACTGCGTAGCGACCGCGTTGATGCCCTTACTGTCCGTACGCTCGAGAAGTGGCAGAAAATAAGCCATGTCTAAAGCTCCCGGCGGATAACCCCCTTCGATACGAATGGCCAGCGTCGCTGTCGGTTGTTTATACCCAGTGGGTAACGCATGATTGTGTATGAGAAGCCATTGCACTGGGCCGTCTTTGATAGTCTCCCACCGCAACAGTAGCGAGTTAAGGTATGCTTCATCCTCTTTGGACAGCAAGAAATGCCGACGTGCCGAAGGCTCAATCTTAGCAGATTCTACTTCGTTCGCCGTTGCTTGCTCGCCATCGCCTTGCGTCAGTTCCATCGTCACAAAACGCTCAAGACCAGGCTGTCCAAGATCAACTACCTCATCCGGAGAAATTTCCCGCATGAGTCCACCGTGCAGCTTCTGATGGATTCGCCACGCTGAAGGCAACTTATGCACTAGCTGTAAGAGCTCCAAGCCAGTAATAAACTGCTTCTCAACCGTGAAATATTCTCGGTCAATTCGGAGCCTATATGTTTTCGCTCGGGGCGGTTTGCAGTTCTGCTTGCCGAATACCTCGATGTCGACAATTTCCACAAGTTCGCCCTCCTCGATATTTGCGGGGCGATCCTTTGATTCTTCGGGCCGATGTGATTGATCTGACATAGCGATTTCCTTTCTGTAAAAGTCACCATTTTCTTCGAGCCAGAATTCCGCAAAATCAGGGGACATAGTTGCCCCAGTCCCAAAAGCCGGTACGATGGGCTTTCCGCCAGTGGATTGTCGCGTCTTATCGCGGCTCGGTCATTCTACTACTTTATGCCGCTGAGCCAATTGAATTCGCCGCGCGAGATGAAAAATTGCATGCCGTGGCGAAATAGGCGATCTAACCGGCATAAATTATTGTAGCATTGTTGGCGTTGCGCCAGGGAAGGTCGTTTGCAGGAATTACTTGATCTCAATAATGTAGAACAGGATCGCCTGTATAAGCGGCTTACGCATCACGCTAATTGCAAGATGCGCCGTTTAACGTGGCGCGGCGCATACATCGCCCGTGGCGGGTCTGTTCCCAAAGCCTATGAGGCGGCCGATTTTGTTAATGATGCCATTCAGAAGGCGCTTGATGGTGATCGCAATTGGAACCGTCAGGCCTATCCGACGCTCGAAGGTTTTCTTCAGTCGATTATTGACAGCGACATCAATCACATGGCCGAGTCGGTGGACAATGCTAAAGTCCGGCGTGAGTCATATTCTGCTGGAGAGGGGACACCTTCCGGCTTGTGTGAGATATTGGGGCGTGAATCGGAACCAATCAGAATATTAATTGATGAAGAATGTCGGAAGCAATTTCATCAAGCTGCGATCCAAGCACTCAAGGATGATCCATTTCTCGCGAAGTTGCTGGAATGTCTGGAAGCCGAAATAACTGAACCATTGGAGATTGCGGAATTGCTTGCTATCACAGTGGACGAAGTGAACAACGCCAAGAAGCGACTACGCCGAAAACTAAACGAGCTTAACTGCCCGGTGACGCCGTTGCAGAAAAGGAGATAACCATGAGCAATATACAGCGCTATAAAGTTGAGGTGTGGGACTGCCTATTTAATTTTCTGTCCGTGGATGATGAAGCTGTTACCGATGCGGAGGTAGATGCTGATCTGGATGCGGCCCGTATCGATATACGGCCTGGCCTTCAGCGATTTCAGGCAATCATTGAGCAGCACAAAGCCCGTATTCGCTACGCACAGGCAGGGGAAACCAGGGAAAAGACAATCACTAAGCTGAAAAATGTTATTACGCCGAAGGGTGAGAATCTTCGGACTGCGGTGAAGGAACTGATAGGCCGAGTGTTTACCGGCCCCGAACTGATTGCTCATTATCATAAGCTCGACAAGATGGCCTCAGACGAGGATATGCAATCGTTGATGGATGATCTAAACAAACTTGCGGCTATGCGAGAACAGCAAAATAATGATAAAAAGTCGTCCTAATCGCATCTTGGCTGCCGCCGAAGCCGCCAGAATATGGTCGCTCTACGGCTTTGCATCGCCAACAGACCTCATTCTTGAGAATCTCGCAATGGCCCATGGCGTGCTTGTGATTGATGGGCGGCTGGATTCCGCTATTGGACGCTTGGTCCGCACAGGCGACGCGGGAATCATACGAATCAGCCATAGTATCCGAGAGTCAGGTCGGCGCCGCTTCGCAATTGCCCACGAAATTGGTCACTGGTTTCTTCATAATAAGGTTTCTCATCTGTTAGCTTGCACAGATGCCGATATGCTGGCCACTTATAACTCAAGCCATCTGGAAATTGAGGCCAGTATCTTTGCGGGCTCACTATTAATGCCCGAGAACTTGTTTGTGGCCCGAGTATCTCATAGGCGGCCGACAACCATAGTGCTCAACGACCTGTGCAACTACTTCAGTACAACGCTTACGGCAACAGCGTTGCGATACGTCGAAACATCGGATGATTACTACGTGTTTGTTATTTCCGAGAATAATCGGATTAAGTGGTGGCGCGCCAGCAAGGCGTTTGGGGAGCGGGACCTTTGGATAGAAAACAAGTCGATACTCCCACAGTACAGTGCAGCCGCATCTTTTTTTCGAGGTGAGACGGTGCCGGACAGTCCCCAGCGGGTTGATTTTTGTGATTGGCTTGGGCACATACCGGACATTGACGGAGACACTGTCATTGAGCAGGCTATTCCGTTGACGTCTTACAATCAGGTGCTCAGCATGTTGTGGCTGCCTTAACAGTGGCGATTAACTTTATCGCAAACTTTCACCATTCCGCAGGTCGATACAGCCTATAGTCGGCACCGTTTATCGACGACCCTGGACGGGGGAGCAAAGATTACCACACGAGAATTGGTACGCGCACTGCGGTGATTTGGTTTTGTGAGATTGGGCCATAGTACCGGCTGTCAAAACTATTCCAGATGCGGTTGGAATAGACAAAATATTCATGCGGGCCAAGCACGCAATCCGCACGCCAGTGCGGGAGTAGTCGGTCCTTTTCATCATGGGTGTAAATGGGTGCTATTTTGCGGCCATTGACGTAGAGCCAGCGGCTCAGCGTATTGATCCGGTCACCGGGGCCGGCAACAATCGGCTTGAGGATGTACCAGTGCCGTCCGAAATGCCCGGTACGCTCATGGACATACGCGCTGGCCGGAGGCGGTATCCGAAAATCAATAATGCCGCCGATATGCGGTTTTTCATCAATTTGCAGATAAATCCCCGGGGCCACACTCGGCGAGGTGTTGATCACAAGCTGGCGATCCGCCAGCATTAGTGACAGGATTATCCATACACCCAATACCACCAGCGGCCAGAACAAGCTTCGGGAACGATTCAGTTTAAGCACGCCCTGCTCCATCTGGGATAGCCATGGACGCCATGAAAAGCCTGCGTCAGATGAATCTGGTGGCCGATCATGGAAAAAAGGGAGGAGGGGAGTTTGTCTGGTTCACTGCCCGAATCGCGAATCTGATCCAACAGCAGTAAAAAGCGATCCACCGGGCCGCCTTCGCCGGCTGGACCATGCTGTTCCAGCATGGTGTGAACCAGAACCTTGGCCGATACATCCGGAATCCTTATGCCCAGCTTTGCAGTCTCCAACGCTTCTACCACAGCCAAGATGCGGTGCTGATCTCCATCTGAACTCCGTTTCCACCAAACCACACCAAATCGCTGTGTCGGCAGGAATTCATGGACGGTCTCCACATAACCGGGATGCGCTACCTGGCGCTGTTGGATGGGCTGACCAAAGCAGAGCCGGCAGATTCTCTGGCCGGGCTGGTCATAGCCAAATAGACGGGTGGCGGCTTGTAACTTCATGAATGATACTCCTTGTCTAACGCTGGTTTTTTTATTCAATTCACTGGCCCCTTAAAGCTTTATTCAGCCATTTGGAACACACCCCGCGGGATTGACAAAATCAAACCCGCAATACCTAACATAATACGAACATAGTGAGACGGTGTC
>JAJZKY010000180.1 GCA_021803885.1 Planctomycetota bacterium | reverse complement strand
GGCAGCTTCACGTTTAATGTGGCAGAACTGACGACGAAAGCGTGGATTGCAGATTCCACCCTGGCCGGGCTGAATGGTGCGGCGATCAATCCGACGGTGCAGGCGCTGAATTACACGGGGCTGATCAGCGCTTCCGGCGGAGCATCGCTGGTGATGGCTAAGAATCCGTCATCGTCCAGCAGCGCTGGTATCGCCGGTGCGGTGGCTTTTGATCTGATTGACAACACTACTTCGGCGTACATTGATGATTCCACGGTGTCGGATGTGGGCGCCCTGAATGTGAATGCTCTTTCGGGCGGTTTTGAGGTTTCTGTGGGGTTGGGGCTGGCGGTGAACACCAGCAGCAGCGAAGATAACGTCTCGTCGGCTATATCCTTATCTCTGCCGGAAGATACCAACACCACTTCCGCCTATATTCAGAACTCCACCGTGACCGGTGCTTCCAGTACCACCAGCAGCATGAATGTAACAGCGTACGACCAGACGCTGATTGGTGTGGGAGGCGGGAGTTTTTATGGTACCAGCGGAGAAGGCGGCGGGGTTGGGGTTGTCTTTACCATCAGTTCGATCAACAACACGGTGGAAGCCTATCTGGACGGGGTGGATGCCACTGCGTTTGATACGGTGGATGTACAGGCACTTGACGCATCGCAGATATACGGAGGAGCCTTGATGATCGGGGCGGCTCCGAGCGGATTTGCGGTGAACGGCGGCTTTGTCATCAATTTTATCACCGACCAAACGTCGGCTTCCATTGGGGCGTACGTGCCAACATCGGGTACGACGGTGGATTCGACCATTGATACGACGGGTACGGTAACGGTCAACGCGGCAAGCAGCAGTGATCTGGCGACGTCCGCGTTTACGGCGTCCGATTATTATTATCAACTGGTACCAACGCTTGGAGAAGGATCGATTGGTATAGCCCAGGGAACAAGCAGTCCGACATACGCTAATCTGCTGACGCAGGCTGGCGGTGGTGATCCGACGGATTCCAACGTAAGTATTGCCGCGAATATCGGCGGGGAAACCCTTCCTAGTTCCACACAAAATGAAATTATAGGTGTAGCGGGGTTTGGCAGCGGCGGAGAAAATGCGGTGGGCCTCGGGTTTATTGCCAATGTGATTGATAACAGCTACACAGCGTCAATTGATAATGCGACGGTGAATGCCAGCGGTGGTGAGGTGGATGTTACGGCAACCAACGATGGAACGATTATAGGTGCGGCCCTGGGTGTGGCCGTGGCAACGGAAGGCATTTCGGGGTTGGGATCCGTGGTCGGCAATTACATGCAGGAAACAACCAGCGCCACCATCGGTAATGCGAATGGTACCAGCGGGAATAATTATGCCACGGTAACGGGGACCGCGGTGAATGTGAAAAGTCATAACGACGCTACCATCTGGTCCGGAGCGGGAAGCCTTGGATTTGGCACTGACGGTGCTTTTGGAGCCTCGATTGCGTACAATCAGACCAACGATTCCTCCACGGCGCAGGTGGAATCGGGTACGGTGGACGTGCTTAACAGCGGCACCGCGAAGGTTCATTCCACATCGAGTTCCACCATCAACAGTTATGCGATTGCCGGCGGAATTGCCACCAGCGGTCCGGCCGTGGAGGGGGCGGTAGCGGTGAATCTGACCACGGATGGCACCATTGCACAGATCGATAATTCAAATATAACGGCAGGCATTTTAAGTGATGAAGCTTCGGACCCGACGGCGGCAATTTTGTCGGAATCGGGAACCCTGGCGGCAGGGGAAGTATCGGTTGGTGCATCGGTTGGCGTGGATGTCATTGATAACACCATTCAAGGTGATATTACCGGATCGGTGTTAAATATGACGAGTGGAACAACGGTGGAATCCACCTCGGGCGGAAGCATACAATCGCTGGATTATGCGGGCGGAGTGGGCGAGAATGTGGCGGTTGGCTTTGTCAACAGTTCCAATGATATAAGCAATCAGGTTGCTGCGTATATCATTGACTCCACGGGCAGCAATGCCGGCAACACCACGGATATTACGGCCACTGATAATTCGTCGATTGAAACGCTGGCGGCAGGTTTGACCGGTGGTGGCGATGTGGCGGCAAGTGTGGCCACCGCGATCAACCGTATCAGTTCGCAGGTGGAAGCGTATATTCAAGGTGCCGGCGGGGAAACGGCGCCGGTGATAGCCTCTCCATCTCTGACGGAACAAGATGTGGTCTTAAGTGCCAGTTCTGATGCTACGATTCAGTCGCTGGCGGCAGGGGTGGCGATTGGTGGAGCGGGCGGCGGTGTTGGTTCCATTGCTATTAACATCCTGAGCAATACGGTTAATGCGTACATTGATGATGGCGCACAAGTTACAGCATTGGATAATATCGGGGTTGAAGCGACCAACGAGAATACGATACAGGATATTGCCGGTGGATTAGCCATTGGTGCTACCACTGCGGCCGCGGGGCTTTCAACCGGGGTCAATTATATAGGCAGTGGTACGTATGCCTATATATCCGGTGCCAATACCGAGGTGAACGCTTTAGCCGGCGATGCCGGAAATACTCTGAGTGTGCAAAATGGCGGTACGCTGACCAATGGTTCGAGCTTTCAGGCCAACATTACCAAACTGAGTTCTCTGGCTGCTTATAATGCGCCGACGCCGACTGAAAACTCTATTTCAGTAACCGGATTGGCGGTCAACGCGGCGAGTCTTAATATCACGTCGCAGGAGGTATTTGTCGGCTCGTTTTCGTTTGATCCTACAGGTTCGGCGGCGCTGGCGGCGCTGGCCGGTGTGAGTGTCGCGGGCGGGACCACGTCGGCATATATCGATGCTGCGGGAATCAACCAGTCGCCCAGCGCTCTGGTGGGTGGGACAACGTACAATGCCGGCAGCGGGCAGCAGGTGAATGTTACCGCATCCAGCCACGATCTTGGAGCGTTGTTTGCGCTTGGTGCTGCGGCCGGTACCACCGATTTCGCCGGTGCCGCGACGGTGGGTGTTCAATCTTTCAATGGGCAAACCAGTGCGTACATCAGCGGATCAAATGTAAACGCCAATGGATCGCTAACCATTGAATCTGAATCGACACAAGATGGAGCGGCGCTTTCTGCGGGTGTAGCGGCGGCGATTGTAGGCGGTGCGGCCACAGCGGTGGTGGATGATTTTTCTGCAGTTACGCAGAGTTATATGGTTGGGGGGGACGTCAACACGGGAGCGTTGACCATTGATGCCAATACCGAGGATAGTGCACAGACCGCGGGCGGCTCGCTGGCATTTGGTGGTGCAGCATTGGGGGCAACCATTCTTGTGGTGCAGAGTCAGGACACAACAAGGTCTTACCTTGGTGATGCTGCCGACCAGACCGCCACCACGTTAACAACCAGTGGAGCGATCAATGTTACGGCGGAATCAGCCACGAATCTCAATGCCATATCGGTAACGGCGGGTGTGGGCGGAAGTTCGTTTGTGGTCATGGCGTCGGTGAATCTGATCAACAATATTACCGATGCGGACATGTACGATACCAACGTCGATCAGCAGTCTGGAAATCCTGATGCCGCGAGTGTGAACATTCAGGCTACCGACAATATGACGTTGACCAGTTATGCCGGCGCGTTGTCGGCTGGGACTGCCGATGGTGTTGGTGCCGGTATCAACATATTGGATTTGACCAGCCAGGTTGGTGCCGGTTCCTACGGGAACAACATGAACGTCGCGGGCGCGCTGACTGTTAACGCCACAAGCACCAAGAATCTCCAGGCGGTTACCGCGGTGGCCAGTGTGGGTATTTCCGGTGCGGGACTGGCAGGTGCGGCGGGCGTGGTTATTGTTTCGGCGCAAAGTTCGGATGGCAGCTATGGTGAATTGGCCAATGTGCAATCGAACGATAACTCCACGCTGGCCGTTGTTTCATCCATGTTTGGTACGGGTAATTCGCTGCTAAGCAACACCAATGGCCAACTTACCAGTTCTGACCAGACGAATATCGGTAATGCCACGACCACCAACCTGGCGCTTTTCGGCGGCATGGGGCGTGGGACCAAAGCAATTATTGCCGGGGGAAATATTACTGCCGGTTCCGTAAGCGTTACCGCACTGGACAATACGACAGTTGAAAATATTGCTGCAGCCGGAGGGTTGGGTGGAGGTGCAGGGGTAGGTGCGGGTATCGGGGTAACGGAACTTGATGGGACGGTTCTGGCGAGTATTCAAAATGGCTGGATCACATCGGCCACTACTATAGTTCCCACGGATGTTACTGCTCCGGAAATTACGGTTACTGCTACCGAAGCGCCGCCCAGCGGAGCCACCAGCGTGGTTACCGATGCGTATGCCGGCGGTGCGGGAGTGGGTTTAGGATTTGGTGCCGCGGTGGCGGTGAGCCTGGATGATACCAATGTTACCGCCAATGCTGGTGGCACCCTGACGGGCAACAGCAGCAGCGGATCGTATCTGAATATTTCAGCTACCGATTCGAGTACGCTTAAAGGGACCACCATTGGGGTGGCGGCCGGTGGGATCGGTGCTGCCGGGGCGTCGGTTACCTATGTGAAAAAGATGAGCGTCGTGGGCACGTATATTCTGCCACCGACAGCGGCGATTGCTTCGGTACCGGCGAATCCGCCATCGCCGGCAGTGCCGGGTGTTCCGGCAACGCCTGCGGCCGATATTTCCAATTTTAACAGCGTAACGTTAACGTCAACCGATGGTGGATCGGTAACGTCGGATGCCACCGCCGGTGGAGCGGGCGGTCTGATTGGCGGCGATGCGGCAATATCGAATGCTGCAGATAACGCGGATGTAAATAGTATTGTTGGTGCAAATGCCACTTTGACGCTTGGTAGCGGCGGTCTGACGGTTACCGCGACTGATACTCCGAATGTATCGGCGAGTGCTTTTGGCGTGGCAGTCAGCGGCGGCGTGTCTCTGGGGGCTTCGGTGGCCACAGCTTCGGTGTCACCAACGGTGCAGGCCTCGGTAGGTAATAATGCGAATCTTACCGGAGCTGATTCCCTTACGCTGCAGGCGAATTTGGATATTCCTGCGGTTGGAGATTCCGGTTATGCGTCTACGGTTGCCGGTGCGGGAGGACTTTTGGTGGGTGCGGATGCCACGGTGTCCACGGCCACGAGCAACATTAATATACAGGCGGGCACCGGAAGCTACGTATCGCTGCCGGCAGGAACGGTTTCTATAGCGGCGACATCCAATACCAGCTTGAATTCTACGTCCACGGGCGTGGCCGTTGGGGGTGCACTGGCCGTGGGGGCAGCAGTGAGTAAATCTGATGCCGAAGGTACGACGACGGCGAGCATGGGTGCTTATAACACAACCGGAATTAATCGCACGGCCAATGTAGGTATACAGGCGACTTCGACTACCACCAATACGTCCAATGCTACCGCGGGTAGCGGCGGGTTAGTGGCTGGTTCTGCCGCTTATGCCCAGACCAGCGATACCAATTCCACGACAGCTTCTGCCGGAGCCAACGACGGGCTGTATGGGGATGATATTACGTTGAACGCTGTGCATACGAGCAATTATTTTTCCGGATCGAATTCCATTGAGGCTTCAGCAGTGGGGGCCAGCGGTTCCTATTCCAAAAATAACATAGATCCTATTACTACCGCGAGTATGGGGAATTCGACTGATTTAACGGCGTGGAATCAACTGCTGGTGAATGCGTATAACCATATTATTGAAAGCAGCGGAGGATACAGTTCCCAGGGAGCGGCCGGTGGCGTAGCCAGCGGGGCATCGGTGCAGACCACTACAACGATTGGTGATGGTGCGTATGTGACGCTGGGGACCGGAGATGTGTTGACCAGCGGTACGGATCCATATGCCAATCCGGGGCTTATCGACATTACGGCAGAAGATATAATTACGGCTGCGGATACGACGAATCTCAACACCGGCGGGGTGGTCAGTGTCGCGGGTGCCAGTTCGTCCACGTATGTTACCGACACGAATAAAGTTACGATTGGCGATGCTTCTCGGCTGTTGAGTCTGGGCGATATTGATATTGGCACGTATGCCATCGACGGTATTGCCAATTCAGCGTTGGTGCACACCTATGGTGTGGCGGGTGGAGCGGGGGCTATTGCCAATTCCGAAATTACCGCCAATCAAAGTGTGACCATCGGCAACACAGTGGATATGCTGGCCTACGGAAATGTCAATATCATGGCGGGGCGGAGCGGGGACGGAAAATGGTTCAGTCTATTTGGACCGGATGCGATTGCTGCATCTTATGTACGGGCCATTATTCCGATACCGGTAGCCGATGGAACGGCCAAGGTACAGCAGAATAACGATGTGAGCTTTGGTACAGGCGGGTATGTTCATAGCGGCAGCAGTATCGATCTGGAAGGCTATCAGGGTGCGGTCAACCCACAAGCTGATGGTGAAGGCCATGCTTATATACTCGGGTTTATTCCGGCCAGTGCCACCGATTCCAATACCTCCGCTGCGGGCACCGGCACGGTGCAGTTGGGTGGCAATTTCGTCGCGGGCTATTTCCATGATATGACCATCAATATCACCAGCAGCAGCTCCGCGAGTGGTCTGGACGAAACCAGTGGAGCGCCGATCCATTACAATTACAGCGCGGCCTGGAATCCAACGACGTTCGTCAACAGTATTCAGGGACAGGATCCGACCGTGGAGGCGATGCTGGAAAATTCCATTTCGAGCAGCAATGTGGCTATGTTCGACCTGGGAAGCACCTCGCCGCTGTTTGCCAGTGCCGGCAACATTACCATTAATGCCACGCAGATTACGGGCAGTGGAAATTTAACCGCGTACGGCGATGCGCAGATCAATATCATTAATTCCAGTCCGGCCTATCTGGTGCTGGGCAGCATGACCTCCGGCGGTTCGATTGCCATAGATATTCCGGCCTCACCCGGCGGGCAGATCCTCTTCACCGGGGCAGCGAATACGGTTCCCGGCACGGTGGTATTTTCGGGCGTTAATCCGAATGCGGTGCCTGTCATCAACATCACCAGCAGCTATCCGAACGCGGTGGGAACGACCAGTACACCGGAAGGTCCGGCCATCTTTATTACCGGCAACATTCAAAACCTCGATGGTAATGTGACGATTGCTGATGCGGAAGGTTCCCTGGGCATGTTTGCTACGATATTGGCCCAACAATGGATAGCGGATATTCCCAACGGTGTGCTGACGGCATCCGATCCCAACAGCACGTATTTCAGCAACAGCAATCCGGCTTCGGACTGGGCCAGTTATGTCACCATTCCCGGTCTTTCCAACGGCAGTTATAACGGCAACGTTGCAGTGGCATATGTGGCCAACGCCATGTTCAATTCCAGCGGGCAGTATGGCGGTAATTCAGCGGGCTTCACGTACCGCATGTTCTACAACAATTATCGGGATTACGGCAGTGCCAGCGGTTCCTATTGGCAGGCCTACAACTGGTACAGTGCCGCGGTGGTTTATGGTTCGGGCAATCTTTATACGTCCAGCTCTGCGGCGAGCTATAGTCCTATGGGCGGGTCGATACAGGTTAACCCGGCGGATAATGGATATCGGCCGCAATATTTTTATCCGGAAGTGCCCACAGAAACGCTGCATTTTACGTATCCTGAAAGCAGCTATCCTGCTTCCATTATCAGTTCCGGTTCGCACAGCGTATTTATCGGGGGTCAGGTAGGCATTTCGGCGAAATACATTGACATTGACAGTAATATTTCCAGTGGCCAATCCACCAATTGGTCCGTGAATATTCCTTCCAGCCTTGATTCCTTTATCCAAACTGAACAAAGCTATGAGAGTATACTCAAATCGTTTGGTCTGAATATGCCGACGGTGGATCTGTCCAGTGGCGGATATGGGATCAGTGCACTCAATGGTGGTGACCAGATGATCACACCGATTTATAATCCAGCTACCAATCAGATTATACTGGACAGTAAATTTACGGATCCGGTGACCAACGCGTCCATTTTAAGCTCCACAATCAACGCCTCCGGCGGCGGGTTTGTCTATCTGCACGGCGGCATAATCAGCACGGCGCCGGGGGCGGGTATTCACGTTAATGATGGTTATGGTCAGGTTACTGTGGACAATGCGTCGAGTGCCGCGGTGGTTTATGGTTCGGGCAATCTT
>JAJZKY010000179.1 GCA_021803885.1 Planctomycetota bacterium | reverse complement strand
AACAGAAAGATGCCGCCATCGCCCTTAACTTTTCGCGTTGGCAGACGTTCTACCGGATTGTGCTTCCGCAGGCGGTGCCGCTTATGCTGCCTCCACTGGCAAATCTTTTTATAGATATGTTGAAAAACAGTGCCTTGGCCGGTTTGGTGCAAGTGAGCGATCTGACGTTTCAGGCGCAATTGCTTCAGGATTCTACGCTGCGCAGCGGAGCGGTTTACGGCGCGGCGCTGGTCATATACTTTGCTATGGCTATGGTGTTGGCCCTGCTGATGCGCTTGCTTGAAAAGCTATTTCGCTTTCCGGTGGGAGTACGTGCATGAATTGGAGTTGGCATGTGGTCTGGCAGGTACTACCCATTGTTCTTAAGGGTATGCTTGTAACGCTTGTGGCTACCCTTGGAGGTATGGCACTTGCCTTACTGGTGGGGTTGGCTTGGGTTGCGCTGCTGTTATCCAAAAAGCCATGGTTGCTTTGGCCCACTCGGTTGGTGGTCGAATTCATCCGTGATACGCCTCTTTTGATGCAACTGTATTTTTGTTTTTATGCCCTACCGGAGATTGGTATCACCATGCCGGCACTGGCGACTGGCATTTTAGTTTTGGGTTTCAATTATAGCGCCTACACGGCTGAGGTGTATCGGGCAGGTTTCATAAATATTCCCAAGGGGCAGTGGGACGCGGCGGCCGCTTTGAACTTCCCAAGATTCATGGCATTCCACCGTTTGATCCTGCCGCAGGCATTGCCCCCTATTGTGCCCGCCATGGGTAATAACCTGATCGCCATGTTTAAGGACACACCGCTGCTGGCCACCATTACCGTGCTTGAAATGCTGAATCGGGCCATGATTTTTGGCGACCGAACGTTTCATTATCTTGAGCCGCTGACGCTGGTTGGCGTGCTCTTTCTCATCTTGAGTCTCGCTGCCTCCGGCCTGATTGGCTGGACGCAGCGCAAGTGGTTGGTGCGTCGGTCGTAACGGCGTCGCGTGGAAGAATGGATTGAAAAATGTGTAAAACTCCAATAATTGAGTTTGTAGATGTGCAAAAGCGCTTTGGCAATCAGGTGGTGCTTGACGGGTTGAATTTGCGAGTGGAGCCGCAGGAACATGTGGCGCTCATCGGTCCGAGCGGCAGTGGTAAGTCCACAATATTGCGGCTGCTTATGACACTGGAGCGTCCTGATAGCGGTGACATCCGCATTGAAGGCCAATCGCTATGGTATACGTTTCGTGGAGGCCGAACTGTTCCTGCTGATGGTGCTCACCTTAGATTGATGCGATCCAAGGTCGGGATGGTATTTCAGCAGTTTAATTTATTTTCGCACATGCGTGTTCTGCGTAACGTTACTGAGGCTCTTGTGTGTGTACAGAAAATGTCCGGCAAAGATGCCCGTATCCGCGGTATGGAATTGCTCCATCGCGTAGGCCTTGTCGAAAAAGCCTCTGCATGGCCCGCGGAACTTTCAGGCGGTCAAAAGCAGCGTGTTGCTATTGCCAGAGCACTGGCGATGCAGCCAAGCATTATGCTCTTTGATGAAATTACATCTGCCTTGGATCCTGAGATCGCCGGTCAGGTGCTGGCCCTGGTGCGAGAACTGGCAATGCAAACCGACATGACCATGCTGTTTGTAACGCACCAGATGCGGTTCGCATCAGATGTGGCTGGTCGGGTGTTGTTTTTTGAACATGGAAAAATTATTGAGGACGGCACACCGGCGCAAGTTCTGCAGAATCCCGTTGAAAGCCGTACGCGAGAGTTTCTTCACAACGTTTTGGCTGCGAGTTGAGATTCACGCGTCTTTGACTGTCCAGCAATCAAAAATCATCAGCTTCTGGATACGTCTCATCGGATGATATCGCCACAGCAGCGGCGACGTTAATTGTTCGCGGCAGTTTCACCAAACCACGCGCGAAGCGGGGCGGTGAAATTACAACTTGGGCATGTGATGGGCGAGTCGGTGAAATCGGCTCCGCATCGAGGGCAGCGGCCGCGGCCGGCAAATACATCAAAGCTTGCCTGGCACGACCCGCAGGTATGAAACTCCCCGCGCGGCGGCGCATTGCCGCAGTTGGGACATGCGGCCAGGCTATGGGTGCCTTGCGCAGGACTTCGACGTCGCTGCACTGGACGATTGTTCGGCAACATCTCCGCAATGGTATAGGCCTGCCATGCCGCCTGCAGCAGGAAGATACATAACAAAGGCATAAAATAACTATGGAACCTGACAAAAAACCACAATCCCATGCCGATTGCTCCCGCTATGCCTATCGCGGCGGCAATGCGGAGCGACTTGGCTTCTCCAACGATAAACCAGAGAAGCGAGCGCAGAATCTGCCCGCCATCGAGCGGATACGACGGCAGAATGTTAAATAGCAGCAGCGCCGTGTTAATCCAATAAATCAATGCAAGGAATGTAACCATATCATTGGAAACAACATGAGACCCAGCCAGCCATGTCTGTTTGGCGCTATGATAGGCGACATATAGAATCGGGAATAACAGAACATTTACAAGCGGTCCGGCTGCAACAACCCACAAACTCGCGCCCGGACGGTTGGGTGCATTGGTAAATGCGATGCCGCCAAAGGGCCAGAGCACAATGTTGCCCGGCTTGCCGCCCACCGAAATGGCCGCCAGCGAGTGGCCGAACTCATGCAGTGTAACGATGGCAAAGAGCCCAAGAATAACGGCAAGGTTCCATATGGGGCGGGTGAACTGCGCCCATGGATTCATCAGCATCCACAGAACAATAAGGCCCCAGGTCCAATGAATAAAAACATCTATTCTAAAAGCTCGCGCAATGCGCACCGAGCCATTCTGAAATTCAAACATCAGCAAGTAACCTCTTGAACATCAGGCTGGCTTGGGACGCACGATGTCCCACGCCAGGCCCAGGCGGTGCATGATGTTAATGGTAATGTATGTGATATCAAACTCATACCAACGCATGCCGTGCGCTGCCGACCGCTGTTGCGCATGATGGTTGTTGTGCCAACCTTCGCCAAACGAAAGCAGCGCGATCCACCAGTTGTTGCGCGAATCATCACCCGTATCAAACCGCCGATACCCCCAAAGGTGCGAGCCGGAGTTTACCAGCCACGTCGCATGGTATTGAAACACCACGCGCATGCACACACCCCAAAGAACCCACGACAACCCGCCGATGGCCGTTCCAAGCATCAGCCATCCAAGCATGAAAAGCACTGCTGCCAGAAAAAACTGCGGCATCCACCAGAAGCGATCAAGCCAGGCGAGCATTTTGTCGCGCTGCAGGTCTTTGGCGTAATCGCATACATTTTCGCCATTGGGGGAGTGGTACACCACCCAAAACATGTGCGCCCAGCCAAAACCATCGCGGGGCGAATGCGGATCGCCCGGCTGGTCTGATTCGGTGTGGTGCAGGCGATGCGTGCCCACCCAACGGATTGGGCCACCCTGCCAGGCCAAACAAGCCAGCAGAGCCAATGTGTATTCGACAGGTTTATAGGTGCGAAAGCTGCGGTGCGTAAGCAGCCGATGGTAACCCAGCGTTATGCCCAGTCCGCCGCTAAGGTAGTACATGACCGCAAACACAGCCACGCCCGACCAACTGAAAAATGCCGGCCAAAGCGCCAGAATCGCCAGCACGTGCATGGCCGCAATTGCCAGCCCATACGACAGCCGCAGGCGCACAGCCTGGCCGTCGCGCAGGCGACGTAAAAGTGAAATGGTTGGTTTTGCCAAGATCGGCCTCCATGAACAAATTGACGAAGCTACCGCCAACCATGTTTTGTTCCACCATAATTGACGGCTTTAGTATACACGATTGCCCCGGCTAAAACAGCATCTGCGGTCAATATTTGCGCTGGTCTAAAAGGCATGCAGGGTCATCATTGCTGGCCGAGTGTATCCGCTTGCGATACCTGCCTTGAACAAAGCGTGGTCGTGGCCGGTGTTTGATGCAGGTCGCCCGCTGCTGCCCTGTAAGCCGTCAGCTACGCCTGCCACTGAGCCTTTTGAATAATAACGGACATACGGTCATGAATGGCTCTAACCACATCGCCAGCGGGGCGCGTGAGCGCCGCACATTCAACAACGTCGCCTTTTGCATCTAAGCCGCGGCGAAATATGCCTGCGAGGCTCAATATCTGTGGCTCCGCCAGTGCAAATCACTGCGGCATTCTATCGTCCTGGCCAAGCCCATTTTCTGGCGCTTTGGGCCATTTTATAATCCAAAAAAGTGCGTTCGCAGTTGGTTCGCAACAGATCTATCACTTATGGGTATGGTGTGCGGCGTGCGTGTGAGGCCCGAACGCTGCTTGCTGCCGGGCAATAATGTAGTTGCTCATGGCTATGCCGCCGGTTTTAGCCTTCCACCAGCGGACGGCGGCATCTTGTCCCATGCGGCGAGCCCCCCCAAATTGCTGCAATTGCGAAAGGCTCTGCTGGGCCTCGGTGACTTTTCCCATCATCAACAGCAAATTAAACCTCGCCACAATGCTGGTGATGTCGCCAAATGTTGAGTTTTCTTTTAATGACGTTTGGTAAATGCCCGGATCAATCGGAATATTGAGTAAAGCCGGGCAGGTGAAAGCCGCAGTATTGCCTCGAGGCAACACCGCCGCTTTTTGCTCCTGCGAAACCAACTCGGCGACAAGCTCCGGATGGTCAGGATGAGCGGCATTCAGGCATTGCGCAACGAGCAGCAAAGTTCCGCGCACCTGGGGCGTGGTGCATACGTTGAATAGACTGTGCGCTGCGGCGAGCGCCTGACGCGGGTGCTTCGACGCCAGCAGCGCCAACACCCTAATCCGCAAGTCGCTCTGCACCATGCCCGTATTCCAAGGATAGCGCAGCACCGTGTCCAGCGTCAGCTTTTCCGCAAGGTTGTAGTGTTTGCCTCGCATCAGCGCATCGGGCCACAGCCACGCCATTGCCCATGCATTGCGGCCAAATGGGTCCGCAGAAGCTCGGGCATCAATAGCCGCCATGGCTTTTAACGCAATGGCTCGATTTGGGTTTTCCAACATTTTGGCAAGGTCTTGAAGTTTCACAGGTATCGCGGCACGCGATGATTGTGTCGCCGTTGCAGCAACCAGCATAACCAGCCCGAGCATGAGCATTGCCTTGCAGTGCCGGTTTAACCAGATAAGTCCTGCAGCAATTGGCCGCACACCATTCATTACAAATGCCTCCCCTGTTTTGCCGGTGCCGCGGCTCGGGCTGATACATAGGCCGCCCATTGGTTCGCCGGCCCCAGTAATTTGTACTGCGCTTTAAGACAGCGAGCCACGGCATTTTCCGCGTGAATAAACTGGGTGCCGATGGCAAGACTGTAGGCCCGCACAAAAATAGCTGCCGCCAGCCTCGGTTTATCCGCAAGCAAGTACAAATTGCCCCGGGCCATAAGTGATGAATAATCCTCACCTGTTAACTGCTGGGCTGCAATCTCATACGGTCCAGGCGTCAGCGGAACCTCGCGTAGCACATTGGGTACATTGGGTTGCGACGTTGAGGCTGCTTGGTGCAATGGGCCTAACTCGCCAAAGTCCATCGGAAGGCAGGAATGCTCATGTTTTAGCGGGTGATATGCGAGTCCAAGGGTCTGCTGGCCGGCAAACAGATGGAAGCTATCAGCACGCAGCGCCATGTGCTGCAGACATTCGCCAATCAGCATAATGGCTGCGGGTGCGTCGCTGAGCGTGCAGACATTGTACATGCGAACAGCACACCGCAAAGCTGCCACGGGCCGGTTTAATGCCAAAAAACATTCAGCCCGTGTTTGCATCATCATTTGCGGCCAACCGGTGCTGCCGGCCAGTCCGATTGCCATTATTTGGCAAACCTGCGCTGCCGTGTTGTATCGGCCGGCTCGCAAAAGCTCAGGCAGCCATTCGTTGCGCAACAGCGTTACTTTGGCCCAATCGTGGGTGTTAAGCCAGTGCCGTATGGTATGGAGAATAGCGATCCTCTGGGCGGCGGTAGCTGGCGACGGCGGTTGACACAGTAGGGCCAGACGCGAATCCGATGGCTTTTGGAATGGCTTATCGGTCCACCACCAACGCAGCGACATACGGTTGCTGAAGCGGGGTAATCGTGCCAGTGCCAGCCGATTAGGTTGTGGCCGACGAATGTCGTTGATCCATGGAATCTGTGCAGACGGAGGTGGGCTATAGCGCATTGGCCCGCCATGCAGGTTATTCCACGCAGTTGGGGTGAAGTGCACCACCGAACGCAGCCACAACGCGCCGATAGCCGCCAAAGCGATCAAGAGAGCCACCAGCAGCGCCGCTACGCTCTCGCGCATCATGCCCGCCCTCACGGGTGTTGAAGCTACGTTATTTTCATTGTTGCTCATACTTTCGGTGCAATTCCATATCGGTCGTGTTTGCTTGTGTACGCTTCGAAGTGTGTACCCCGGCCCATCGTCCACCTGATGCTACAAAAGCACAACGCGGCAAGGTCATAAATGTTGCCCAAATCGCCGGTCGGTCATGTCATTAATCAGGCAAACTTACCGGTTCATGGCCGCAGGCAGCTTATGGCGTAACTCCGGTGAATTCTTCAGCCACGACCGCGGCACCAAATAAAGGGCAACGCTCCCGGTGATAATGGGCTTTACATGCAGCGGTGCCAGCAGCGTGGGGCGGTCCCAAATATCGGGCAGCGTCTGTATAAAAGCGCCTACCTTATTGCGCCCGACAAAACGCCGCAGCTTGCGCCCCCAGTGCGGCACAAGGCTCACGTCACCCTCAAAAAAGCCGGCCGGAACGGGGTCATCCGTAAACGGTGGCGGCACGAGCATCCCAAGATAGCCGCCGGCCATTCGAAAGCGAAAATGCTCCTCCGCCTGGTACAGCATGCCGTAGCCGATGTAACCATAGGGCAGCACCACGACATTTTCACCCGGTGAAATGTATCGCTGCAGAGAGCCATTGCTATAGAAGGCCGGTACATCAAGTGGGTGACTCCAAAACTTCCCCGGCAGGTTGGGGAAAATAAATAACAGCGAAGCCGCCGCCAAACTCCATTTGGCCCACCGCGGAGCGGCGCTCTCGGCCGCCCACCAGGCTGCCATCACGGCCACCACCAGCCACGTATACGCCAGAAACCTTACGGGCAACGCCTTCTGCAGGAGAGGTAGATGATCAAACATCCACCAAGGCAGTGCAATGTGCAGGTGCATTCGCAGTGCCTGAAGTTGCCCGCCCAACGCCGCCACGGTAACGATGGCCCCAATAAGTACGAGTGTTCGAGCCGCCGCTTTAGAATAAAACTCGCGTATAAAAAGGACGGCAATGAGCAGCAGTGGCAGTCCAAAGTATGCGGCCCGCTCATAATTCTGGCCGGCGAATTGCATCGTCAGGCCGCGAAAAAAATGCCCGCCCAGCCAGGTGATGCGCGTGGGAATGAAAAAGTTTAGTGGCTCGGCTGCAAAAAATACGCTTGAGAAAATCTTGCCATGCGGTCGTTCGCCGGCAAACATCGCTATCAACAAGGGTGAAAGGGCTGCGCCCGCAACAACCAGGGCCAGCACCGTCTCTTTCAGGCCGCGTTTATGGGCCGCCCGCGCCTCATGCTCACGGCTCGTCAACCAGGCGCACGCGATGGCCGCCAGTCCAAATAGAGTTGCGCTGGCCAGCACCTCCACAAACAAGCCGAACTGAAAAATCGCCAGCGCACTTATCAGCGTAACGTACCACCCGCCCGATAACTTGCCCTGGCGCCTGAGCAAATACAACCATACCGCCAGCGGCAGCTGAAAAATCAGAAACAAATCCAAATGTGCGCGCAGATGCACAAACTCAAACGTCGAAAAACCAAAAATCACTCCGCCCAATACCGCCGGCCAGAAACGCTGTGTCACCTCGCAGCACAATAAATAGGCGCAAAAAGCCCCGAACACCGGCGCACTCAATGCAATAAGGTTGTAAACCACCACCGGACCGAACAGCGATGTGAGCGGCCAGCACAACAGCGACACCGCCGGCACCGATGTAACCCATAGCATGCTTTGCCCGGCAGGCGCCCAAATAAACCTGCAGTACAGCGGGTTAATGTGATGGGTCAATGCCCAAGGCCACCACTGCAGGCTCCAGATAAAAATCGCCGGATCGCTCGACCGGCTGCCGATCCAATAATGAGCCAAATCAAAATGCACCGGCGGCAAAAATAGG
>JAJZKY010000178.1 GCA_021803885.1 Planctomycetota bacterium | reverse complement strand
GGGCGATCCCGTCGCGCCAAATGCCGGATCATTACTAAAATCTGCGCCGGCGACCATCGCTCCCAGGTAAGCACCTGCTGCGGCGCGATGCCCGCGGCCTGAATGGCGTTTCGCCATGAACCGAAGATACGCCGGGCCGCGCCGTATAGCGATATGTCAACGCCTTGCCCACCTACGGTCAGGGGCAACTTGTTGGACTGCCGCTCCAGAAGCTGGCGAATGATGGTTTCCCGTGTCCAATGGTTGCGCATCGTCATCCTCTCGCATCGGCAATAATGGCCTTGAACCGTTGCACAATCTCCGGGTGGTGCTGATCCAGATACTCGCCGACGCGCTGATTGGTCAGCAAAGACCGTGCGTAAATGGCAAGACGCAGCAGATCGACTGTGTACTGTTTGTAAAGTTGGGAGTAAAAATCATGCTTCTGCTCGGCTTCAGCCAGTTTCTTGAGCAGATCATTTTTCTTCTGGGCCGTCCTGTCCCACGGATTCTGCTTGCGGCCCCGGTTCTCGCGCTGGTGCGGCGGTGTCTTGACCACCAATGTGCGGGCAAAGGGGGTGGTGTAGTCATCGTAGCCTTCCATTGCTTGCAGGATTTCCTTTTGACGAACTGGTTTTACATGTGTGAGTTCGCGGGCGCACACCCGGCTGATTTTGCCGGCATCGAACGCGGCCGCCACATCCGGGTGCAGTTGTTTGAGCAGCGTTTTTTTGAGGCGGTGCCCCAAACGGGAGATGCCCAGCGCGGTAGCAATAGCCGCTTCGTCCACCTCATCCAGAGATTTATTGATCATCCGGTGTTCCTGCACCGGCGAAACGCGATTGACCATGCGGTTACCAGTGAAGGCTTCCCGCTGTTTTCCCAGAATGTAGGGGACCACCTCAATGCCCAATTCCACCAGCGCCCGGTAGCATTGCGCGCCGTCGAGAATGACATAACCATCACCTTCGGGGTAGATCACCAATGGTTCGATGAGACCCACTGCTTTAATACTTGCGACAATGCGGTCGTACTCACGTTTGGTAATCTTCCGTTCGCGCAGCGGCCGAAGACGCATAACGGGAACGTCTATGCCGACGGAGTCTTTCAATGTATCAATCTGGTTCATGGAATGTTCTCCGCCTGCAGAGGTGCATGAGCGGCAACGTTGTATTTGCCGGTAAGCTCGGGCCGCTTATCGAGCTTCTCGGCCAGCAGCAGTGGCATCAATTCCTGATCGCCCCACAGCGTCTCAAGACCGTCCAATAGCATGTAGAGGCGGTTTTCCTTGGATTGGGCTTCGCGGGCAAACGAATCTTTGGCTTCCGTGGCGCTGGCAATATCCTGCGTTAAGGTTGCCACCGTGTAATCTCCAGTCCCGGCCCCCTTGCGCTTCCGCCTGTCCAGGCGCGCGTTGATAATGGCCCGTGCCTTGGCGAAATTACCGGAGTTGACGATTCCCTGGTCAAAGGCATCCATGAGCACATTCTGGATGGTCGCATCGTCGGCCTGGGCAACCAGCACCGCAAACGAAATTGGAAATACGTTCTGCTCAACGCCCTGGATTAATCTGTCTTCGCCGTTTTCCACGAGACGAATGTATTGGCGGATGTACTCGACACTGCGGCAGGCGATTTTGGCGATACGTTCAAAATCCCACCCCTCATCATGTAAAGCCTTGAGTTCACGCGCGTAGTACATGGTGCCTGACTTGGCGCGGGCCAGATTCTCCACCAGCGATTCCAGATATGCTTGCTTGCGACTGCATGTCACAATCTCGGCACGGATGTGGGTCTTGCCCAGGCGCTGGTGGGCAATCAACCGTCCTTCGCCGCAGATCAATTCATAGACGCCGTCATTGGCCAGGAACTTGTCTTTAACGCGGATGTCTTTGATTTGACCGACAGCGTCGATGCTCTGAACGTTAAGAGCAAATTGCCCCTCGTCGCGGGTACGGGAGTTGATAACCCTGATTTTGTCTACGGGGATCATTTCCCGCCGACGGTCTTTCATAAGTCGGATCGATGCATGTTCCATGATCAGTTCCTCGCCAATGTGAAGATGAATTCCAACCCGGTGTGTCCGTACATGTCCAATCGCGATTCTGATGAGCCGAACACGCGTATGCCGTTGTCGCGCATCAAAAGGCGCGGCAGGGCCACATACCCCAGAATCTGCGGCCCCTTGCTGGACGAGACCGGCACTCCCAGCGTGATGTCAACCACTTCACGGCAGTCCGGCCGAAAGTACCAATATTCGCTATAACCATGAGGAATGGGCACGGAGGGCTGGATCAAAACCGTAAACTTGCCATTGATGACCAGAAAATCATCGTAACTGTCAACCTGTTCGACCACTTTACGAAGCATTCCTTCCACCTGCGTGCGAACTTCGTCGACCGCCATGCGGAAGAGTTGCTGGTAGGCCGCGTCCAGTGATCGAAAATGTGATACATAGGTGGAAGGTGAAGGAGACATTTTGTCAGTAGCCAGCAGGGAAGACCGCAGAATGCCATGTTCCCGGTGCAGGCGCTGGAGGTGTTGGAGCATGGTTTCCGGGGTATAGCGCAATGCCGCCTGGGCCAGAATGGCCTGGGCACGGTCAAAAATGGCCTGATCGACGAGAGGATCAATTGCTCCAGCCGTCCGCACCCACTGGTCCACAGGGTTCCGTCGTGTTGGCGTCTTTAGCTTGCTGGTGGTCTTGTTGTACACCAGCGTGCCGGCATACATGATATTGGTGAGGATGCGTCGGACCTTGCCGATGTTCCACAGTCCGCCCAGCGCTGAGCGAGATCCATTATTATTAAGTCGATCCGCAATCTCCTGCATCGTGTGGCCGGCATCAATGAAATCATCAAAAATACGACGAACAGTAGCGACTTGATCTTGCGGCCCCAGTGTGAGTGTCACCCGCTGATTCTGGATACCTTTCTTCTGTCCATGGGCCAGAACGTGTAAACGATTGCGTCGTTCATCCAGCAGCAGCCGGTCAAAACCATAGGGGGCCTTGCCTCCCGCCCAATAACCTTGCTGGGCGATTTTGATGCATCCATGAAAGACTTTGACACTCAGTTCCTTGCTATATTGTGCCGCACGGAACCGTTCGAACTGAACATAGACCGGGTAGAGTGGATCATCAGGCCGGGGCATGCCCAGTGTGGTGTAAATCACCTGCTTACCATGCTTCTTGCATTCGGCGCTATATGTCGCCGACAGGTCGATGTCCTGGAACCGCCCCCAGCGGCTTACATCCAGGCACAGTACAAAGTCAAAGTCCTTACGCTGCTTGACCCAGTTATCCATCATGTCGTTAAAGGCATCTCGCCCCTCGGCGGTCAGGCCGGATTTTCCACGGTCGGCGAACTCGTGGATGATCTCCACACCGTTATCTTTGGCCCACTTCTGGACCAGTTCCTGCTGGATTGCAACGGAGTTTTCCTGCCGGTCGCGCGCTGAATGCCGGTAATATGCCACGCCTCGAAAACGTGGCGCGGCCGGTGCTGCAGCGGGCTCCTGCTTGGCCCACCATGGATGCTTACTGGGATTGATCATAGTGACCTCGTCTTATTCGTGGGTAAAGTCATCTTACTGTCGTCGGCGACGCGCCGATGGAAAAGATGACCGCCCATGGTTGAGAGGGATTATGCGCTATGCCTGTGACGCTCGATGGGACATGGCTGTGACTTGTCTGTGACCTTTGATGCGGGCCAAATCCAGCATGTAACGCCCATGATGGCCGATGAGTGCTTCGGCCAGATCGGCCATGCCGCCCTGGCGCAGCCTGTTGCGCAAGCGTTTCATGCCCGCCCGTAACAACTGTGCATCGGCAAACTCGTCATCCCAGATTTCCCGCAGCAAATCCAGGTGCGTTACGTATTGATTGGTGCGGCGCGCCAAACGCGCCAGCAACCAAAAACCTTTGCTGTGACCCAGGTGCAGGGTCTTGCCTCGCCAGATTACCGAGAGCGCCGCTTCGTCCAATAGCGGACGTATTACGGCTGGCGCTTTATTAAGTCGGCGTCCGTTGTCATCGGCAACAGTACTGTGGCGGCTGGAAGCGTCGGCCAGGGATTGTGTGATTAGGCTGATTTCCTTGGCGCATATCGCGGCGCTCATGAGATTCTCGGTGAGTTGCCGACTGAGGATGGTGAGTTGCCGGATCTGTACGGCGGTCATAAGCTGTCTCCGTGCATTGGTCACAGATGACCTGACCTCCAGACCTAAACCGGCCGGCAGCGTTCAGGCACAATACGTTGTGCGGGGGCAAAATCCACTGGGCCATAATCGCGGGCCTTTAATACATTACATGGAACAGAATTTGCCGTGCAGGGCTGAACGTATCAGCTATTATGACGTAGTATGATCGCAATTGACGATAAATTTGGAGTGCTGAGTGCGGCGCGACAGGGACGCTCTTTACAGAATTATAGGTGCGCAGATAATTCATGGCGCGGATGTAGCCGTAGACGATGGATGGGAGTCGTAAGTTTAGACGGGTGCTCTATGATGTGAATATTAGGGCATGCGTGCTTCAAGTGTGAATGATGATGTGGGGGATTCCCTTTGGCCACGACCACTTGCAGACGAGCAACGGTTGAAGAGGTAGTATATGCCTGATAATCCGATCGTGAATGTGTATTGTGACGAAAGTTGTCACCTCGAACACGATCAGGCGACCGCGATGGTTCTCGGTGCGGTGTGGTGCCCTTCGGCAGATGCCCGTGCGCTCAACCATCGCATCGCGGAATTGAAGGCACAGCACAACCTTTCCCCCTTCTACGAGATCAAGTGGGGTAGAGCTGGAGGGTCAAAGTTGGCGTTCTACGAGGCGCTGATCGCATTTTTCTTCGACACGAACATTTTGCATTTCCGCGCATGGGTCGTTCCCGACAAGTCGATACTGCGTCACCAGGATTTCGCACAGACGCATGACGACTGGTACTACAAGATGTACTTCAACCTGCTGAAGGTCATCATCCGGCCTGGTTCCATTTATCACATCTATCTCGACATCAAGGACACCCGCAGCCGGGACAAACTGAAGAATCTGCATGAAGTACTGGCGAACGCCAACTATGACTTCCAGCGCGAGATCGTCGCTCGCATGCAGCATGTGCATTCGCACGACGTGGGATTGATGCAACTAGCGGACTTTCTGATTGGGGCCGTCGCCTACTCGGCACGAAAGCTGAACACGAGTCCAGCCAAGACAAAGCTGCTGGCACTCATCCGGCAGCGGTCAGGGTTATCGCTGACTCGCAGCACTCTCCCGTCGGCTAATAAGTTCAATCTGTGCTTATGGCAGTCGAATCAGAGGGATGATCTCGATGAGCAATGACCCCGCATGGCTGCCTGCAACAGTGCAGGTGACTCCGTGGCAGGGAGGCGCGGGGGGCACCTACGACACGCTCTACGCCATCTTCCATCGTGATTTCGTCGCCGCCAAGCCCCAATACGACGGTCGAGCGGTGTGGTATTTCCCCGACATGGAAGACGGCAGGGAACTGGTGTTCTGGCACCTGACCAGCCGCGAAGAGAAGCCTAAACCCGTCCCGCGCCGTATGCGTCATATATTGCCGATATTCCCAGCAGTTGTTCAACGCTATCCAGACTTGCGGCGCTCCGAGCGATTGCCTTGGGTGCGGCCATTGATCGAGCATGCTGCCGAGGCTGAGGTGTTGGCCTGGGACTACCTCGAGGGCAACGGCAACATCCACACTTACGTCTGGCTGCGGGATTGGGACTTCGTCGTCATCATGAAGAAGTACCCCGACCGCCGACGGCGTCTCATCACGTCGTTTTATGTGGATTGCGATTACAAACGACGGGACTTAGAACGGAAGCACGCAAATCGTACCCCATAAAATAAAGAGACCCGCTCAATGGCGGGTCCATCTCCTTCGGCTCTTACGCCGTTTCCGGCTGGCTGATGAGTAAATTAAGTGTAGCCCTGAGGGGCTGCATTGTCAATATCGGTTCAGGCCACCGGGGAACTTTAGTCGAGCGCAGCCACTCGGCAAGAATATTCCAACGCCTTATAAGACCCAGGGTTGGTCATAGTAGTTCGGGCAACGGCGCGGCACGCGCAGGCGGGCTGGACATGGCTGTCGTCAAACGGCTAAAAAAGATGTTCTGTAAATACAGAACATCTTCTGGAGATACCGTAAAAACCCGCGAAAACACGTGCTTCTTGGAAAATGCTTGCAAAAGCACCAAAAGGTGGTAAAAGTGCGAAACACATAGGCTTTTGAGCCAAATTGGCGCGTTTTCGATGCTGCCTGGGGGTCAAGGGGTCGCAGGTTCAAATCCTGTCGCCCCGATTATCTGGCGGAATCAGGCCGCCGATGAGAACATCGAATGGTTTTCTCATTGAAAAATCAAGGTTTGCTTCTTTTAACGTCAAGTTCAAACAGACAATTTCCAATAGTTGCCGCTTTTCCTGACTTTCCGCTGTAAGCCATTTATCCTTCAGGCTTTGCGAGAGTTCAAACACTTTGATCGCCAAATTCCCATGTTCATCACGACCACGGCCTTGCGCCTGTACCTGCAATTCCAAACCAGACTGGCGATCCCGCAATTCGGTATCCTTGGCCGCATAAGTATCCGTGGTGATCTCTTCCATGATCCGCAGATTCAACAGCCGATCCCGGGCCTGCTTGACTTGGGCAATCTGCCGCTGCAAATCCTTGGCCGTCTCTTCTGTTTCGTTCCGCTGCTGTTTCGACCACGCCAGCAGGCTCTGCTGAAACCAGTGCCGCAGATCATCAGGCAGGCGTATGCGATCAAACAGGGCCAGAACTTGCACATCCAACTGTTGTTCCGTCAGGCGAATGCGAGGATGCCCTTCTTCGGTGTACCTGGAGCAGCGGTAATAGACATATTCCCGGCCAGTCTTTTTCTTGGTAATGGTTTCCCCCGTAATCACCGCGCCACAGTGTCCACAGGTTATCAGGCTGCCCGCATAAGTCAGATCATGATTTTGGTATCGCTTCTCGCCCAGCAGAACCTGTACCCGGCCAAACGTGGCCCGATCCACCAGAGGTTTATGCTTTCCGGCATACCACTGGCCTTGGTACCGCACATCCCCGATATACGCCCGATCCCGCAGAATGCTGTGCACCTTGCTGCGAGCCCACCGTGGCATGGTATCAAGGTACGTAACACCCTCGGCTTCCAGCTTTGTACGCATACTGTCAATGGTGTGGTTTTCATAAGCGTACATCTGGAACAGACGCTGCACTTTCTTAGCCTGAACAGCATCCACTTCAATTAAACCCCGACCATCAATGCGGATATTCCGGTATCCGTAGGGCGCTACACCACAGAACAATCCATTCTGCACTCTCCGGGCATGGCCTTCCCGCACATCCAATCCCTGCTGTTCCGTGGTATAACTGGCAAACATAGCCAATTGCCGCCGCATCATTCTCCCGGCGGGGCTATTGTCGGTAGGCTGGCTGGTGGAGATGAAGGGAATGCCGTATTCCGATTCCAGCTTTTCAAGCTCAATGTAGTCGTAAAGATTCCGGGCCGCCCGATCCACCTTGTAGAATAGCAGACCGTCTATCTCCGTGGCATGTTCCCTGGCATAAGCGATCAATTCCTTGAACGTCTTGCGTTCATCCCGCCGGGTGGCGGTTTCGGCGATGCGGTACAGATTGACAATACTGCCATCATGCCGCTGGGCGTAAGTCCGTAGAGCATCTTCCTGCACATCCAGAGAGAAGCCTTCACGTTCCTGTTCCCGACTGCTGACCCGTGCCAGGGCGACGAACTGTTTCATGGCTGGAACTCCCAGATAAGACTGCAAACAAATTCCCGACGCCCAACAGAATGCCAATAGCGTCCTGAACCGTTAAGGGCTGGGCGTAGTAGATGGTTGCGGGTCTGGATTGCTCAATAAATACTGATGCACTGTATATAATTCCTCGGCCCGGAGTATCGGCGATGGAGTTGGACAATCATGTTAGAAGCCGTCATATTCCTCACCTCAAACCGTCCATTGGCCTGATAAACAGCGGTGAAAATCACTGCGCAAATGATGATAAGATTTGCGCAAAATTACACTAGTATTGGATTGCCTGACAGTGTAGACTTCTTCATGTAGGTTACATTTACCGCTTGAAGAACCAGATTCAGGAGCGGCGAAAAAGATAAATGAGGAATTGTTATGCGGCTT
>JAJZKY010000177.1 GCA_021803885.1 Planctomycetota bacterium | reverse complement strand
ATACCACGTTTGCGTTAAACCATCTGACCCTGGCTTCCAGCGGTGCGGGCCGCCATCGACTCGTCACCATCCATGTCATCGTGACCAATACCGGCCGGCACGCAGGTGCGACAGTGGTACAGGTATACGTGCATCCGCCGCAGGGTGGCCTGATTAGCCGAGTTGTACAAAAACTGGAAGGTTTTCAGCGTGTAACATTACAACCCGGTCAAAGCCGGACCATAACCATGCGTTTGCACTGGAAGGCTTTTGCCACCTTTAATACCCGGACGAATTCATGGGTTGTACCGCCGGGCGCTTATGGTGTGGCCGTGGGGCTCAGCAGCGCGGATGAACCACTGCATAAGGTGGTGGTATGGTGAGTGTCATAAGGCTCGCTTCCATAGCACGGGAGTCAAATTGTACTATTAAGGGGACTGTTTTTCAGGAGAATATCATGTACTTGGCGCCAAGGCCACTGAAGTTTCCAGAGTGCTTCAGCGGAATGGTGCGCCGGCTTGACAGCTGCAATATAGAAGACGCTTGCCGCCGCGTTCTACAAGGTGACAGCATCCTATGCAGAGTATTTTATTTTTAAGAGAAAGGAACCATCTTGGACATTCCCGAAAATCAGAACTCTGCTCCAGCGGCGGATGGTGTAGCGCCGCAATTCCACCAACAAGGTGATTCTTCCAAACGCCATGACGCATCCAGTGTGGCCGTGGATCGCAGACAATTTCTCCGAGTGTCGGGGCTGGTGGCCGGGACGGCATTGGCCGGGGCGGCGGCGTCCCGGCAGACCGATGCTATGGGAATGGCAGCGGACCATCGTCTCAAACTCCAAACGGAACCTACGGTCACCGGAGCAGCGCTGCAAGCGCGAAAGACAACGCTCTTTGGCATCGGTTACGAAACCTGGTTTATCGGCACCGGCGGATGGGGCACTGCGGAAGCCAAACCGGTATTGGGATATTACTCGTCGTTGGATACGAAAGTAATTCGCCAACATGCCCATTGGATTTACGACGCCGGGTTTGATTTTATTTTAATCGACTGGTCAAACAATCTCGGAGGCAACTGGAGCAATGGAGTTGCCGAGGAGATCATCGGCGCCACCTTGCGTCTGCTGGCGGAATATACACGTTTGAAGCGTCGCCCGAAATTTGCGCTATTGCTGGGGCTGGATAACGGCCGTTGCGATACGCCGCAATTTTACGCGCAGATTCAACGCATCAAACACGACATTTTAGCCAAACCTGAATACGTCCGTCTGTGGCAGAATTTTGACGGCAAGCCGTTATTGACCATTTTTCCTGAACCAGCGGTAGACCATCCACCGGCCGATCTGACACCACAATTTACCGTACGTTTCATGGGCGCGTTCCATGAAATTACGTTGAATCCGGGTGGCGCCTGGAGCTGGTGTGATCGGGCGCCGATTATCAACGGCCCCACGGTTCCGATCTTTCCGTTTCAAAACCAATCTCTGCGGCCCTGGAAGGTGGGAACCGGCTGGTCGTTGGCCCACCAGGCGAATATCGGGGCCTATGCTACGTGTCCCAAGGGGAGCGGCGGTGCATTGGTCAGTCCAGCGTTTACCGTAACGGAACGCGTTATAACCTTCAATTACAGCGGCGTGGATTACTGGGTGTACTCCAAGCTGCGTTTTCCCGGCGGGAAAATCCCTGCGGGGCAGGACCTCTTCGTGTTACGCGACGCCGACACGGGGGCCATTTTACGCCGCGCTTTTCCGCCCGCCATGTCTCAGTTCACCATGCGGCAATGGGATGTGGCGGATTTAATCGGACGGCGGGTTATATTTGAGGCAATGGCCGGCTCGGCCGCCGGACTGCCTTATGGCGGATCTCAGAGTTTTGGGGGATTGGCTTTCACGCGTAACGAACAGATGGTGGCGTCGGTGGCCTTGGGCGGCAATGAAGCCGGCGGCGGCTCATGGCTCGATTGGGACGCGCATCTGCGGTGCTCTGGGGCTACGCTGGTGCAATACATGGCCGCTGCCTTTCGTTATGAACCGGAGGTCATCATGATTCAGCAGTGGAATGAATTTGCCGCGCCGGATCAATACGGTGTGGAAGCCAGCAACGATATCGAACCGACGGTGATTCACCGTCTTGACGGCCCTTATTCCGACGGGTGGGGATATTATTACCTGGACTTGGTTACAAAACTCATTCGGCAGTACCGTCAGGGATTCCGTGTGCCACAGTTGCTGTTGGATACACGCTATCCATGATGACCCATGCGGAGAATCCGAAGGTACGGGTTTGAAGAATGAATTTTAATCATATAATTCTGGAGTTGCGATGATAATGATGATAATAATGGCTCGACGGAACGTCTTGTGCTTCGTGTTATTGATTGTGGGAATGATATTCATTGAGATGTCGGCTGTAGTGATTTACGCCGCCGGCGTGCGCATCGCAACCAGCCGCACATCAATTCCGGAAGGTGGAACGTTGACCATTCAAGCCACTCTTGTACCGAAACCGGGACAATTCGGGCGTCAAGACCGGATTGCAGGTGTGGAATTGTGGCCGTATGTCAATGGAAAACAATGGGGCTGTGCCGAAAAGACTAATCGGCGTGGCCAGGCGACGTTTATGATTCCCCTGCCTGAAGTGGGAGCGGCCCGGATACAGGTGGCGGCCCAAGGGCCTGTAAGGGCGGTTTTCCCGGTTGGACAACCCCTGGCCAGACAAGCTCGTGCCTCTAATACCGTTGTGGTGCATGTACTGGCCCGGAAATTCACCGTTCCGGCACATCGGCGGCATCTGGTGGGCATGGAATATGAACCATGGTTTACACCGCTGAATGTAACATGGAATACAGCGGAATCGATTCCGCTGCTGGGGAAATATTCCTCTTTGAATCCGGCGGTTATCCGGCAGCATGCGCTGTGGCTGGATCAAATGGGGATTAACTATATTCTCATTGACTGGTCTAATAATCTTTGGGGCAAGACGTACTTCCGCCAGTGCCCACCCAATGCCAGGCAATTGATATCCGCCACGACGCTGCTTTTAAAAACTTATGCCCGAATGCGACACCAGGGAATTGCCACTCCCAGGGTCACACTCCTGCTGGGGCTGGATAACGGCCCTGTAACCACCACCACGGCCATCAATGGAGAAATGGCGTGGATTTACCGAAACTACATTCAAAATCCTCATTTTGCCGGTTTATGGCTGGATTATCACAAAAAGCCGTTAATTGTGATATTCAACGGTGGCGGCCCGGGCTTTTTGGCGGGCAAGTTGGCCGCTGGAGAGCCGCCGATTAACACCCATGATTTCACCGTGCGCTGGATGTCGTCACAATTGCAATATACTCACGATACTCACGGCCACGCCATCGCCGGCTACTGGTCCTGGATGGACGGATCGATTCGCCCCATTCCAACTTATTACCGTGGCCAATGCGAAGCCTTGACGATTACTCCGGCCTATTTCGCCGCCGGCGGTTGGCTGGCGCCGTCGGCGCGGGCCCGAGACAATGGGTTTACTTATGTAAGGGAATTCAATACTGCCTTGCACTATCGCCCGCATTTCTTGAATATCTGCCAATGGAATGAATTTGCCGGCCAGAGCATTGGCCATGGCTATGGGCCGCGGCATAATCAATATGTTGATTGTTATAACCTGCATCTCAACAATGATATTGAGCCTACATCTCTGACCGCCTGCGCTTATCGCGGCTGCGGCGGCTGGGGCTTTTATTATCTGAATCTGACGCGGGCCTTTGTTCATCTGTATCATCAGGAACATCCCCGTTCGACGATCCTGGCGATTGGCGCGCCGCATCGCGGGCAAGTGGTAAAAACACCGCGTATCACCGTGCGCTGGGCTTGTGTCGGCAAGCAGCCGCGGAGTTTTACACTTCAGCTCGATGGCCGGAAAATCGCCGGCAATATTAACAGTGCGGCCCGCACGTATACCGTGCTCCTCTCCGGCTTGAAGCCAGGCCGGCATGAGCTGACTCTGCGGGCGAATGGTGCGGTAAGTGTGTTTGATCTGTCTTATGGGCACCAGTCGCACCGGTTATCCCATCCGGTTCCGGCGGTAGCGCGGGTTATTTTTTTTACGAATAAAGTAAACTCGACTGATGTTCATGGCCACACTGCGACTCCGGTGGCGGCATCCCGTACCGCCGCTGATCCGGAGGTGGCCGGTCCGGATACGTGGGGTGCCATCGACGCCCTGGGGCGTGTGCTGCCGCACTACCGCACGGTTGGGCCGCCGCGTAAAAACAAGTCTGTCGGCATTTTCTACTTTACTGCGTATAACCACCCCGCCTATCGCTTTGCCAAAGGCAAAAAGGAATATTACCTGTATGACAATGATAAGATCATCGCCCGGCGGCATTATCGCCCCGGCTGGTATCTCATCGGGCCGCTGCACACGGTCCACTGGTGGGGCGAACCACTGGTGGGCTATTACCGCAGCAGCGATCCGTGGGTGATTAGACAGAATGCCGAGATGCTCTCTGACGCCGGCGTCAATACACTTATTTTCGACAACACCAATGGCCCGACGTACCCGAACACGCAGAGGGCCATATTCAAGACCTTTGAGCGCTTGCGAAAATTGGGTGATGCAACGCCGGACTTCGCCTGCTTTACCGGTCATGGCGCCTGGAATACGGATTACCGGAACATTTACCAAAAAGGCCTGTACAAAAATCTCTGGTTCCGGTGGGAAGGTAAACCGTTGTTGCTGTATACAGGCCAGGCCAGGCAAATTCCGGCTAAAAAGCGAAAGCATTTTACGCTGCGGTACTGCTGGGCCTGGACCGGTGGAAAAAATCGCTGGGGATGGGATAACGTGGCTCCGGGGAACTGCTGGGAATACGCCTGGCATAGCAGCCCCAAAATGCCGGAGGAAATGCCGGTGGCTGTCGGCGGATGGGCGGCCACCGCCAATATCGGACGAAGTTTTCACAACGGCGTTGAGCCACCGCGGGCGTTGCAAGATCCGGCGGCGGGATTGTGTTTTGCGGAACAGTGGCGGCATGTACTGAAAGTGGATCCGGCATTTGTGTTCATCACCGGCTGGAACGAATGGACTGCCGGCTGTTTTCCCAGTGGCGGGGCGGGGCCGGATTCCTGGCCCACCATGATAGGCCACAGGGTTAAGCCCGGAGATCCGATTTATGTCGATGAGTTTGACGCGGAATATTCGCGCGACGCGCAGCCGATGAAAGGCGGCTTCGAGGATGACTATTATTATCAGATGGTTTCCGGCATACGCCGCTACAAAGGTGTTCATCCTTTGCCGCCGATCAGCGCAGCGACGATTCATCCGGATGAATCATGGAAGCAATGGGCGACTGTAAATCCGTTGTTTATCAATAATATCGGTCTGGCGGTGCATCGGGATTATCAGGGGTGGGGCAACGGGCCGAGATTGCCGGTATACAGGAATAACACGGGCCGCAATGATATTATCGGCGCCAAAGTCTGCTACGACGCCAAAAATATTTATTTTTGGGTGCAGACGCGTAAAACAATTACCAGTTGGAAAAGCCCCAACTGGATGCTGCTGTTTATCAACAGCACTGGAAATCCCCATAAGGGATGGCTGGGTTATAACTATGTCATTGATCGCAAGGTGCTCAATGATCATACCACCACGCTGCAAAAGAATATTGGTAATCAATATAAATGGAAAATCATCGGTAAGGTACAATACCGCGTAAAGGGAGATCAGATGGAAGTGGTGGTGCCACGGAAGTTGTTGGGCCTGGCGGGAAAGCTGCCGGCAGATATTCATTTCAAATGGGCGGACAATATTCAACAGACCGGCAAGTGGAGTGATTTTTATCTTAACGGCGATTGCGCCCCACCATTCCGCTATTATTACCGGGCGAAGTTCCGGCGGTAGGATAGTGTGCGGTGTCAAACCGGGAGCTTGCATGAAATCCAGTCTGAAAAAGGAAAATACAATGATGCATCAAAAACAGTATGATTGGCTTAACGGCAATTGGATATTAATAACTGTCCTGATGTGTGCTCTATTTGTTGGTGGCAGTTTATCAGCGCACAGTCAATGGCCGCATGGCCGGCGGTTCGCGCGCTACAGCCTTGATCCAACCTATGGTCTACCGTTACCCAAGGTGCCGGTTCACGCGTTTGGCAATCCACCCGCCTGGATATGGGCCTCCACCGTCGGAAATCACCAGAGTGTGTATTTGTATAAAACCCTGATGTTGCAATCGCTGCCCGATCATCCGATGGTATATGTGACGGCGGATAACTATTTTACGCTTTATATCAACGGCAAAAAAGTCACAGCTCATCTTTCCAACGTGCTGGGTTGGAGCCATGCGCGTCGCATCAATATTTCACGCTTTCTTCGGATTGGTCCTAATGAATTTGCGATAAAGGCGACCAATGATGGCGGCCCGGCCGGAGTTATTCTCTGGCTGATCAGCGCCGGTAAAACGCTGTTAAAAACCGACCGCTCCTGGCAGGTTTGTCAGCAACCGGGAAACAACTGGCCAGGCCATCCGACCGGAAAGCAGTGGCATCCAGCTACTGTTGAGGCGGTGTACGGCACAGGACCATGGGCTGACGCGGTACATCCATGGCCGACGCATGCAAGCTATCTGGTTCATCTTTATTTTCAGCCGGAGCGGGTTACGGTTATTCATGATCGCCGGGCCTTTTCCGGCTTACATACTCTGGCACGCGTTCTGACTGCAAAAAATGCGGCTGCCTTGCGCCCCGAGTACCGGGGATGTTCTAAATTGGCTCCAGCCTGCCGGGTACGATTGCTGATTCATCCGGGGCGCCATGCTCCGCAGTTCGTGCACACCAAAAACGTTATCAACCAGCCGATTCTGGTCCTCACCTCTGCGGACAAGGCTCCGGAGCTGCTGCTGAGTTTTGGCCAGGAGGTTGCGGGACGCATTCAGGTACGCGGCACCGGCGGCACCGTGATTATTGGTACCGGCGAATCACGTGGAGAAGCACTGCATTGTCCGTGGGGCGGTGTGCATCCACTGCCCTTGAAATCCGGACGAACTGAATCAACTCCGTACAGTGCCTTTCGATATGCCACGGTCCAATTCCTGGGACATGGTCCGATTCATCTCAATGGTCTGCGTCTGGATTTCAAATATTACCCGGTTAAATACCGGGGAGCGTTCGCGTGTTCCGATCCGCTGTTGACCAGAATATGGTATACGGGGGCTTATACCGCGCACCTATGCATGCAGGAACAAATCTGGGATGGTCCGAAACGTGATCGCGCACTATGGATGGGTGATCTGCAAATTTCCGGCCAGACCATCAACAATGTCTTTCTGGATCACTTTTTAATGAAGTTAAGCATGACCCAGGTACGTCTGCAAGCCCAGGGTGGAAGGCCCGCGGACGCTTTACCCATCAGCTATGTGAATAACCTTCCTGGTTATTCCAACGCCTGGATCTGCGGCCTGGCTGATTTTTACCGGCATACCGGCGATTTAAAATACATTCAATCGCAACATCAACTGCTGCTGTCGATGTTGCGATACATGAAATTAGGCTTTAACAATAAAAATCTCTTCGTCAATAAACTCAAGGCCGGCTGGAATTTTGTGGATTGGGCACCCCAACTTATCGCCGCGCCTGACACGCCGCAGGCCAATATCGCCACAGATTTATATACATGTTGGGGCGTGCGCCGGGCCGTCTTCCTGCTTAAGGTCATGGGAGATTCGGTCCATGCCGCCAAATACGTCGCGTGGGAGCGGCAACTTATAGCCGCTGCCCGCCAATACCTGGCCAATCCCCAAACCCATACGTTCACCAATATCCGTCAAGTCAATGCCATGGCCATTGATTCGCATGTTGCCGATGCGCGGCAAAAAAGGGCCATATACGCCCGAATACTGGGACCACAGGACCCGTCATGGAAGCAGGTGGCCACGCCTTATTACAACAATTTTGTGATTTTCGCTTTAAGCCATCTTGGGCATTACAGGCAGGCGTTGAACTTTATTCGGTATTACTGGGGCGGGATGATTCATGAGGGAGCCACCACCTTCTGGGAAAAATATGACCCTTCCTGGCCCAAAAAGCATTTTCACCTTTATCTGGACAACAATGGGACGCCAGAGTCTAATCCCGGTTGGAATTATCTCATTAGTTTATGCCACGGCTGGTCATCAGGTGTAACGAATTGGCTTAC
>JAJZKY010000176.1 GCA_021803885.1 Planctomycetota bacterium | reverse complement strand
AGGCTGCAAATGACTGGGGATTACAAATCGAAAGCGCTTTCAGCGGTCTTGCCAACTACTGTTTTGATGGCCTGCTGCATCCGGACAGTGCCGGCAGAAGCGCGTCGATGGAGTGGTGGAAGCGGGCCTTCGATGTAGCTGCAGAGGTTGGAGCAAAGTCTTCAGGCGGGCCGCTGGGCGGCATGAGCGTGAGAGATGCTTCCGATCCCAAAAGCCGCGAGCAGCGCTACCGCTGCTTGCTGGATGCGGTAGCCGAGCTATCGAAGTCGGCGCGAGCCGCCGGATTAGAACGGATTCAAGTTGAATGCACACCGCTGGGGCGCGAGATTCCCTATACAGTCAATCAGGCAACGGCGTTCATGAAGGACCTTGAGGGGCGGTGTGAAGTTCCTGTGAAGCTTCTGATCGATATCGGTCATGCCTTGTACCAGCCGTTATATGGACCGGGCGCAACGATGCCTGAGTGGCTCAACGGACTCGGAGATTCGATCGGCGCCTTCCACCTGCAAAACACCGACTTTCAAAGCGACTCGCACTGGGGCTGGCCCGATCGGCGCGGCTTGTTTGATGTCTCCGGCTTTGCGAGCGAAGTGCGCACAGCCGGTCTGGCTCATCTGCCGGCGTTTATCGAGATCATTTATCCCTTTGAATTGGCGGATGAAGCGGTACAGACGAATATCACCAGCACTGTAATGCACTGCCGTCGCGAATATTTGGGGGAGGGACTGGACCCGGCTCATCCTGCGTGAGTCAAATCAGCCTCATCCGCAAATAGTGCGATGAACCTCCTATTGGTGGTAGTGTCAGAGAGTTGGATCTGCGGTGCACGCTTCGCAGGCCATCCAGGGCATGTGCGAGGTGTGTTTGATGACCAAGGTTGCGATTGTGACAGGTGCAGGAAGCGGCATAGGAAAGGCGGCAGCTCTCGCCCTGGCGGAAGGAGGCTATGCGATTGTTCTGGCGGGGCGAAACTCTGAACGCCTGCTCAAAGTGCAAGAAGAGATTAGCTTGCAATCGCCAGACAAGCAGCATCTGGCTGTTCCGGCCGATGTGAGGGATCCGTCTTCCGTCAGAGCGCTTTTCAACGCTGTTCGCGAGGCTTTTGGCCGGCTAGATCTCCTCTTCAACAACGCAGGCGTCTCTGTGACCGGCACATCGATAGAGAATCTTCCGCTGGAGCAATGGAATATGTTGCTGGCGACGAATCTGACCGGAGCATTTCTTTGTACGCAAGAAGCTTTCAGGATGATGAAGGAACAGAACCCACGCGGTGGACGCATTATCAATAACGGCTCAATTTCGGCGCACGTCCCCCGGCCCGGATCGGCCGCGTACACGGCTTCAAAGCATGGAATCACCGGCCTGACCAAGGCAACCTCGCTCGACGGAAGAGCTTATGATATCGCCTGCGGACAGATTGATATTGGCAACGCAGCTACCGAGCCTATGGAGAGGGCGAAGCAGGGGCTGTTGCAGCCGAATGGCGCCATCGCTGTCGAGCCGACCATCGATCCTGCCGAGGTCGGACGCGCAGTCGCCTTCATGGCAAGTCTGCCTCTCGATGCGAATGTTCAGTTCATGACGGTAATCGCGACGAAGATGCCTTACATTGGCCGCGGGTGAACAGCGCAGACGGAATGCCATTTTGCCAATCTTGATCTTAGCTCCATTTCGTCCCAATCGTGCTTCTTTGTCACTTATCAAACAGAGACGCCCTATGGCAGTCGAATAGCTTCACAACGGAGGAACGTGGAAATGAGAGAGAGATCAGTCCGTCGTCCGGGTTCCGCTCAATTATTGCGCGACTTCGCAAGATGGACGGTAATTGCGTTCCTCATAGCGTGCTTCATCTCCAGCAATCGATCGAATGCGCAAAGCAGCGCGGCATCGAATCCGCCAATTACCGGTGTGCTCACCCGATCCAGAAATCATCGCTATTTTCAGGATGCGAAAGGCCATGCAATCCTTTTGGTTGGTTCCCAGACATGGAATTCATTGCAGGATTGGGGTACGGACAACTCGTCGCAGCCATTCAATTTTGCGCGGTTCGTGAAGTTTCTCAAGGATCACGGCCATAACTTCACCTTGTTATGGACGATCGAAACTCCAAAGTTCTGCAACCTTCCCGTCGTCGCGGAAAACCCGCCCCAATTTACGGTAAGTCCCTTCCCGTGGAAGAGAACAGGTCCCGGAAATGCGACCGATGGAAAGCCGAAGTTCGATCTCAATCAGTTCAATCCGCAGTATTTCTCGCAGCTACGGTCGCGGGTTGAAGCTTTGAATCAGGCGGGAATTTATGCTGGGGTGTATCTGTTCACCGGCGAGTTCCTCAATCTGTACCGGTGCGCGGATGACGGTTATCCATTTACCGGAGCGAACAATATCAACGGCGTCGACGATGGATACAAAAGCGGGCACCGTGGAATCGGCGCTGTAGCGATGACCGCGCCGAACGCGATTACACGATATCAGGATTTGTTTGCGGATAAGATGGTGGATACGCTGAACGATCTGCCAAATGTGTTGTGGATTGTTTCAGAAGAAGCTCCGCCGCAATCGAAATGGTGGAATCGTCACCTGATCGCGCACCTGAGATCTTACGAGTCAACCAAGCCGCACGTACACCCAATTGGTTACGCCGCTCCAATCGGTGTTCCCGATTCGGTCATCTACGATTCGGATGCGGACTGGGTTGCTCCGGTGGCCAAAGTATCGCCTCCCTCTTCCTGCGGCACGGGAAGACCTCGCTGCAAGGTGAACGTGAATGATAGCGACCACTCGTACTTTGGAATATGGAATGATTCTCTGCAGCAAGGTCGTAACTGGGCTTGGGAGAACTTCACATCCGGGAACCAACTGCTGTTCATGGATCCTTATACTGTCTACTATCCGCGCGAAGGACGCAATCTTTGTGTTTCACCGACTGAAGGTATTTGCAGCGCTCCGGATGGGCGCTGGGAGAATCTCAGGGAGACTCTGGGAACCATCCTGAGAATCTCCCGCGAGTTAAACCTTGTCGAGATGACTCCGCGCCGTAGTCTCAGTTCCACGGGCTATTGTCTGGCGCATACAACTTCAACCGGAGCCGAGTACCTTATCTACGCTCCTGTGGGCGGCACATTTACCGTCGATCTTTCGGCCACGCCGCCTTCGCGCTTGCTTTCAGTAGAATGGCTTAACCCGACGACGGGCTCGCGAACGATCGAGCAACCTATCCCAGCAGGATCATCCAAGCACACATTCACTGCACCATTCGCGGGAGACGCGGCTTTGCTTCTGGCTGATAAGGCAGATGGCTGGTCTTCAGGTTCGCACTGAATAAGCGCTTCGCACGCAGCCGGGGTGATCGCACTTTTTCTTATGAACGACGAGGTGGAATTCGATGAGGCTTTCCAAAAAGGTATCGATTGTCACTGGCGCTTCGGCGGGTTTGGGAGCTTCCGTAGCCGCGCGATTTGCGCGCGAGGGATCAATGGTCGTGGCGGCAGATAGGAATGAAACAGGCGGTATTGCCCTGATCGAGCATCTTCAGAATCAGGGCCAGAATGCCACATTTGTGCGGACAGATATCGCCGACGAGCATTCAGTCAAATGTCTGGTTGATGCGACGCTTGCACGCTATGGACGGATCGATGTGTTGTTCAATAATGCCGGAATTCTTCTTGCCGGCCAGGATCTTCCGGCTCATGAACTCCGCTTGGAGATTTGGGATGCCGTCTTAAATGTCAACTTGCGCGGCCCGTTTCTGTGTGCCAAACACACAATTCCACACATGATAAATCAGGGTGGTGGAAGCATCGTAAACGTGTGTTCCCGCACCGGACTCTTCGGATGCGCTCCAAAGCTAACCGCTTACAGCACGAGCAAGGCCGCGCTCATCAGCTTAACGCGCGTCATGGCGGCGGCCTACGCAAGCCACAATATCCGCGTGAATGCCATCATCCCCGGGACAATGGATACTCCGATGAACAATTATCTCTTTGCGAGCGACCTGGCACGCGAGAGATACCGTTCAGCTATTCCGATGGGAAGGCTGGGAAGTGGCGAAGATATTGAGGGACTTGCACTCTTCCTTGCCTCTGGCGAGTCGAAGTACTGTACAGGCGGCTTGTATATGTGCGATGGCGGTGTTACCGCGGTATGACGATGGTAGCCATTTGCAGCGCTGAATTCCGCGCTGCAGTGAGAGCGTCATCGTGTGGAAAAGGGCTTGTAATTACCGGGTCTATACCGCTGCTCTTGTCGAGTTGTTCCGAGGTTTGTCGCGCATTTGACAAGAATGGTGCAGGGTTCCTGTATAGGACAGGAAGACCTATCTGGAGGATTCCAACAGACTTTCGTGGTTCTCTTATAGAGCATTGCCATTATTTCAGAGAACGTTGGAGCAACGGCTTGGGATTCGGGGGACACGTGCACCCGTTGCTGGAAAGCGCGACCCGCCGGAAGGCGGCAACGAAAGGAGAATATCTCTCATCTATGAGCGAGCGAATCCCGGGACCATCCGTCAACTCCACCGCTCCGCATCTTCTTCGTGTTCTCTCCCTTGGCGACTTGTTCCTCTATGGAGTTGTAGCTGTGACACCCAGTGCCCCTGCTACAGTGTTCGGACTTGCCGATGCCGAGGCGCGCGGTCATGTGGTGGTAACCATTCTTGCGGGGATGATCGCGATGGTCCTGACGGCGATCAGTTATGGAAGAATGGCTTCACTCTATCCGTCAGCTGGTTCCGCATACACCTACGTCAGCCGCGGGATTCATCCCTTGCTGGGATTTGCAACCGGCTGGGCCATGCTGCTCGACTACATAGTGATCCCCCTCTTCTGTGTGATTTACGGGACCCTTGCTCTGCAGCGGGCGCTTCCGTGGTTGCCATTTATCGTGGGCAGCGCTTTGTTTGCCGGAGGCATCACGATACTGAACCTGAACGGAATTCGCTCGACGGCGCGCACTAATCAAATGCTCCTGGCGGTCATGTTTGCCGTGCTTGGTGCTTTCATTGTGCTTGCCATCCGATATATCTGGATTCGACAGGGCATTGCAGGTCTGTTTTCCACAGCGCCCTTTTACAATCCGGCGACGTTCAGCGTACGGCGCATCGCGCATGCAACTTCATTTGCCGCACTCACATATCTTGGCTTCGACGCGGTGACGACCCTGGCGGAAGAAGTGAAGAACCCCCGCAAGAACGTGCTTCTTGCCGCTGTCGCGGTCTGCATCTTTACAGGACTCTTTGGCGGGCTGCTGGTCTACCTGGCGCAGCTTGTCTGGCCCAACTACGGGACCTTCAAGGATCTGGATACCGCATTTATTGACGTGACCGGCCGCGTGGGCGGCACGCTTCTTCTGGAGGCAACAGCGCTTCTGCTCGTGCTGGCGAATGTCGGTGCGGGGTTTACCTCTCAAGTAGGCGCAGCGAGATTGCTGTATGGAATGGGGCGCGAAAATGTTCTCCCGCGACGTGTCTTCGCGCGCCTGCACCCGGTGCACAAGACGCCGGATGTCAATGTGGTCTTGATCGGTCTCGTGGCTTTCTTAGGTGCTCAGTTGCTCAGTTATGAATTCACGGCCGAGATTCTGAACTTTGGCGCATTTCTTGGTTTCATGGGGGTAAATGTCGCCGTGATCTGGCAATTCTGGGTACATCGCCCCAACGGACATTCCAAGAATTTCTTCCTTGATGTGGTCTTACCGTTTCTCGGCTTTCTGTTCTGCGCGGTGATTTGGTGGGGACTCGCTAGCCCGGCAAAGATCGCCGGCAGTATTTGGTTGGGTGTAGGTCTCCTGGTTGTCGGCGCGCAAACAAATTGGTATCGTGAACCGCTGAAGCTGCCAGATTCGGCCAGCTTCGGATGAGCGACTATGAAGAACGCATGACCGGCAGTTCTTCATTCGTAAAGTAACCACCAGAAGCCCGCTTGATTATTGGCGGGAGGAAGCGAACTAAGATTATGAATAAGACGACAGCGAAACCTGTTTTAACCGCAGAATTCGAGCAGTTATTTCAATCGGTTTGTAACTGGGGCCGCTGGGGAGCCGACGACGAAAGGGGGACTCTCAACTACATCCGACCGGAGCATATCCGGTACGCGGCCAGCCTGGTTCGCAGGGGCCAGTCGGTCTCGATGGCCGTTCCCATCGATAAAACAGCCGGCCCGGATAATCCTCGTCCCGCGACTCACCACATGATCCAGTCCTACGATATCCACTCGAATCCGCGGTTGCAGAAGGAAATACATGCCAGCGGATGGCGAAGATCTTGTATCCAGATGCCTGCGCGATTTCGCTCTGACCCGGAAACCTGGTGAGCAACTCGAGCGCTTGCGGCGCAACGCGTGTGTCGGTAGCGCCAATGAACCCGCGAAAGCGTTCGCGATTGGGGGCAACGGACTCCTCATAGCTCTGCGGTGAGGAGTAATCATAACTCCACAACCGCGCCCGTTCTCTTGCCTGACGTCCTGTTTCCTCCAGCAGGAAGCGATGAATGCTTTCGACCATCTGTGCTGCGAGATCGCCTTCGGCAGTCAGCGGCGTCGTGCCAGGGAGACAAGAATCGGCAGCGCTGGCGGATGAAGATACTGCGGCGCTCCGCTTAGTCACGGCATTTTCCAGTGCGGACGAGATCCCCAGACAATTTTCGAGTCCGGCGGCGAGCGTGGCACGTGCGGAGTGGCATAAGAAGTCGCGTCTCTTCAATATCTTTCCTCACTAGAGCGATTCGCGTCCGATCTAGCAGGCGGTGAATGATCCTGGTCCCAGACGAGCGGCGGAGCCACGCTTAGAGGTTAATGCAAAAGGTCGCAATCGCTCCCTGAAGGAACGGCGATCCACGGCCCATACCAGATCATTCGCGCAGAATTTTTGTCAGCAGGCCGTTGACGGGTGTGTATCCGGTAGCAACGGCTAAGTAAAATTGTTTGCCTCCCCATCGAAATACAATGGCCGCCAATTCTTATGGCTCCAGTGACCAAGTTCCGCTGGGTATCCCCTGTGCAGAATTTCAAGCGCTGCGGTATTCCGGCAGAACTTCCGGCACAATCACCAAGTGTTTGCGTTCCGTCTTCGTCGTTCCAGTGAATTGGAGTGATGTAGTTCACACCGCTCTCGTACTTACACCTGCCACCTTCTTCCTGAAAAAGTCCGAAGTCACCGCCTGCACCGCAGTAGATGTGCAGGTCTATTAGGACATCCGGCTTTGATCTGCGTGCTCCATCTCCGGGCCAAGTGGAACAATCGAGCAGGCACGAATCAGGAGCGGCAACCCTGATCGAGCACTATCTGTAGATTTCGAACCGATACGAGCCAAAAGCTTGCCAAGAAAGCTTCTGATAGATTCAGGCGACTGCGAGAATATACTTCCGAGAGATTTGCGCCTCATAAGATTGCTATGGGGTTGAAGAGCGAGCCAGTTCCTCCGGGTAAGCGCAAGGGAACCGCTACAACCATGAATTCCCACCTCTTTTCCTCTCCGCAGGCTTTGATCAATTCTTCAAATTGCAGGCTGTCGGCACAAGCCATCCCCATCGCGGTAATTTGCAGGGCATGAATCGGATACGGAATTTGATCCACGTTGCTGGGAACCGTTTCGCCGTCACCTTCAGGGAGGAAGGCTGCAACCTTCCGCTCATGAAGCAGAGGCATGGTTTCCACATGCAGGCCGGCTTTCCCCTCGCCATCGTAGCCGTTCTTCCATGGACCCAGTTCAAGTCGCCGCCGGTAATGACCGGTGCGAAAAAGAAAGATGTCCCCCTCACCGAGGCGCACGCCCTGTGCCTTTTCTGCCGCTTCAAGTTCCTCGCGAGTCACGGCCTCACCAGGTTCAAGCCACTTCACGCCGCGCAAACGAGGAATGTCAAGCAGAACGCCGCGGCCTACGAGCCCATTTGCGTAGGCGGTGATGTCTTGAATCAATGGACCTCGCGAAGTCACAGCACTGGTTGGCTTTCCGTTATAAAGCCTTCCCCTATATGCGACGTGGCAGAGTGCGTCGATATGGGTAAAGCAGTCACCGTGGAACTCGCTGGCCAGATAATCCGTGCTGAATTGGGGCTCGCCGAGTGCCGAGTGGATATCGTAGGACTGGATCATGTGGTGAGTCGCGGGACGAGGATTATCCGGGCCGGCTGTTTTATCGATGGGAACGGCCATCGAGACCGACTGGCCCCTGCGAACCAGGCTGGCCGCGTA
>JAJZKY010000175.1 GCA_021803885.1 Planctomycetota bacterium | reverse complement strand
GATCGGGCGCAAAAGGCGGTTTTTGACACTGCCGTGTGGCTGGAACAAAATGTCGTGGTCAAACATTCGCTGGAACAACTGGCCCGACGGGTAGCCCTGAGCCCCACGCATTTGTCGCATGTTTTTTCGCAGCGCATGGGCATGGGCATTGTGGCCTATCGCAACCGTATTCGCATCGAAGAAGCCTGCCGTCTGCTGGCCCATACGGATTTGTCCATTACCGAGGTGGCAGCGCGGCTGGGCTATGAAGAAATCGCTTTTTTTTCACGCATGTTTCACCAATTGACCGGACAGTCGCCGCGGCAATACCGGCAGGCCCGGAATCATCCCGCAGGGGCGCAACTGCCCGCGGTGAAACCTTAGCGCCCCAGCACAATGACCGCGTGGCGGGTTTGCTGCATGTTTACACGTGGCCGAATATGCACATCCCATCTCAGGTTGCCATGCCGCGACTGAGTTACGGCCGTCACCACTCCGATAACGGCACCGCTGACCTCCGCCGGCCAATCATGATCGTTGAGCAACACCAGATCGCCGCGCTGGGGGGGAATCGCCCCAAGATTCTGCTCCAGCATGCAACGCATGCGCCCGCGGCCAATTCCCCGCGCCAGGCATAATCCGGCGATCAGGGTCTGGCCATCGCGCGTGGGCCGCACGATACTGGCGGTTACCGGGGCCATCCGCCGGGATGTCAGCAGTCGAACCACGCTCGTGGCTGCGCCCGCCTGGACAATTCTTCCGACCACGGAAAGCTGCGCCATCACCACACATCCGCGACGGATGCGTTTGTCATCGCTCCAGCCCTGATCCAAAATGCACGTATCGCTGGAGTCGGAGGCAAAGCCATCAATATTGGCGGCCCGCAACTGCTGGCTGGAAATGCCGGGAAAACCGCGATGAATGAGCCGCGATTCACGCAGCAGACGCTCCAGCGTGCTGTTGCGGGCCAGCAGCATGGCAATTTCGTTCTGGTAGTGCTCCTGCATACTGGTATCGGCGGGATTGGCGGAGGTGGGAGGGTGGATTGCGCGGTTAAAGGCGATTTGCACGCGGGTAAAGGTCCAGGATGCCGGCGTGAGCACCCAGCGAATGGACTGGCCGGCAACATCGCGAACCCAGTTTACGGCACCGGGCCGATGTAAGCCCGTAATGATCGCAATGAGCATAATAAAATTGAGCAGCCAGAACCAGCGCCGCATGGTCATCCGCATCTTGGACCTTCCGTGAAAAGGCGGTGGCGGGCTGCGGCCTGTGCAAGACCGGCTGGGCTAAAAAGTCCACCGTTTTTCAGCCGGTTGCGGTTGGGCTGGCGTTTGGCCCGGCCCCTGTCCGGCCGGGGCCAAGTGCGCTTCAGCCGTGCCACAAAAAGCCGTGAATTCCCGGCACGTTATCCATACCACTGCAGCCCCCGCAGCGCCGCAGCCTGAATTCTCGCGATTGCAGCCAAATGGCCATGGTTTGCAGCCGGCTGCCGCTAGGCACCGTCGTCAATGGTTTCCATTGCATCTTTGGCCTGCTCCAGATTTTCCAGGTAGACGTTGGTGCCCCGGGCTACGCAGGTGAGAGGATCTTCGGCAACTTTCACCGGCAAACCGGTAGCCTGATTGATCACCTTGTCGATCCCGCGCAGCAGGCTGCCGCCGCCGGCCAGCATAATGCCCGTTTCCACCAGGTCCGCCGCCAGTTCCGGTTCCGCCCGCTCCAATGTGTGCGTGACGGCATCAATGATTTTGCCGACCGGCTCCTGCAGTGTTTCCCGGATCTCTTCACTGGTAACAATGCACTTGCGCGGTAAGCCGCTGATCATGTCGCGCCCGCGCACCTCCATGGTGCTTTCGGGATTGATGGCACTGGCGGAACCAATTTCAATCTTGATTTTTTCCGCGAACTGCTCGCCGATCATCAAGTTGTAGGTTTTTTTCATATGGCTGATGATGGCTTCATCAAAATTATCGCCGGCCGTGCGGATGGATTCCGATACCGCGATGTCGCCCAGGCTGATGATCGCCACTTCCGTGGTTCCCCCGCCCACATCCACAATCATGCTGCCGCGCGGATCTAAAATCGGCAATCCCGCACCGATGGCGGAGGCCAGCGGTTCCTTCACCAGGTATACCTTGCGGGCATGCGCCTGCAGGGCCGATTGTACCACGGCCTGTTTTTCTACCGCCGTGATCCCACTGGGGATGGCAATAACCACCCGCGGCTTGATCAGCCATCGACGGCCGTGTACCCGGCGGATAAAGTACGTGAGCATGGCCTCGGTGATTTCAAAATCGCTGATGACACCGTCTTTGAGCGGACGGATCGCGGTCATGTTGCCCGGCGTTTTACCCAGCATCTCCTTGGCTTTCAGGCCAACGGCAGTGCCGCCCAGCAGCACCTCGCTGGTACCCTTGCGCACCGCGACAACGGACGGTTCATTAAGCACAATGCCCTGGCCGCGCACACACACCAGGGTGTTGCACGTACCCAAGTCAATGCCCATGTCGAGCGAAAACCAGCCTAAAAAGGAATCAAAAAACAAACGTCAATCGCTCCGAACAACCATTGGCGGACAATTCGTCTTAAAACTCCGCCAAACCCGCCATACCCTGTCCTGTGGATATGGCCACCCCGACGCCACCACTTCCGTTATTATCGGAATTCGGAGGCGGTGGCCACCAGCCCTCTCTGAATCTTTCCTGCGGCAGTCTACCAGAACGGCAAAATTTTACAAATTAGTTCTTGAATATGAAAATTAGCGATGAAATGGCAATTCATCGCCTGGATCGGATTGATCCCCCGCCTTAAGCCGATCATCCAGACGGCCACTGTTTTGGCACGTATACCATGGGACGTACAGTGGTAACCCGGCATGGCCAGTTATTCTAACCCACCAGGGCCTTGTATTGCAGAAACACGTACACCAGTGCGGCCAGCGTAGCCCCCATGGATATAAATGCCAACGCTGTATACACGTTGGGCTGCGGCTTGACGGTAATGCGTGCTGGGCCATCGATTCGCGACATATTGTTCTCCAAAGCCAGAGACCGGAGTTTTTAACCGGGCGGTTCGCCTGTCCAGGTTTCAGATGCCCGGACCACTCATCACCAGATCATTGACCATGACCTTGGCACTGGGACTGGCCAATGTAACCACGCCCACGCAGGTCGTGGGGTCTACACTGCGAACGACCACATCGGCAACATATTGTCCGCTCTTATAAACCGTCAGACGTGTGCCCTTAGACACCCCGTCACGTGCACCCAGGTTCACACTCACATAAACCCGGTTGTTGTACGACTGCACCTGCTGGATTTTGCCGTTCACCGCCACCGCCGTTGGTACGCCGATAACCGCATTGACAGCACTCGGTGCAGAGGCCACCTGGTGCTGCAAGGCCGCGGCCCGGGCCAGACGGGTGTTCAGAGCCACAATGCTTTCCTGGAGAGTTTGAATCTGCTTTTGGGCTTCGTTGCGTTCGTTGGTAAGCTGGGTGTTGTGACGATTGAGTTGGGCGTTTTCATTGATGTAGCGCAGCACCACCGGGCGCAGCTTGGTGAGTTCCTTGCTGTCGGCGGCAAGCTGATCCTGTTGCGAGCGGTTGGCCGCGGAAAGCAGGCTGGTGCTGTTGACCAGGCTTTGTTTGTTGGCCTTAAGCTGGGCAACTTCGCTTTGCGCACTGGAGAGTTTTCCCTGCAGGTTCAATATTTTGTCATTGAGATTGCCCAGCGTATTAATGTTGGCGCGGGCGGCTTTTGCCAATTGCTCACTAAGCCGGCTGACCGTCGCCCGTGTGTTAAGCAAAGCTGCCTGCGACGCAATCATCGCATTCTGATCGGTTAATACCTGCTTTTTATAGTTTTGCTGTCCATGTGCAAATAGCACCACCAGCACCGCAAGGACCAGGGCAAACACCAGTTGCAGCAGCACAAAGATTTTGGTCAGGATACTCAAGGTACGCCTCCGGTTGATAAATAAAAGGAACCGTTACAACACTCACAACAAGTTAGCAACCCAAGCCGCGAAATTCAGTCGGCCGTTCGTCGCATCCGCATCCTGCAAATGCCCATTTTAATTTCTATTCGCGGGAAGCTCAACTTCCGCATGAAGTTTATCCAGCCACATTCTTTAGTTTGCGGCCAAGCTTCCGCCACATGCCCCCCACCCGCCCTTATGATCAACAAAGTTTAATCGCCGGCAAAATTCTGTCAAGGGCAAAATTCCCGCAAGGCACCCTCGCGCCATCGACCGCTCGCATGGATCGGGTGAAGCTCCTTTACGGCCGGTGCTCAATAGCATACATTAACGGCCGGTGCACGCGCTTAAACGGCCTGGGAACAGGGTCAAACTTACAGGCTATTTTAAGTGCCCGGCAGGTTTTTGGAGCGGCACGATGACTGACACAGGCCTTAACCCTCGCGTTTCTTCTCCCATCCGCATGGGGCAAATCGGGCTGGGCGGCGGCATCGCTCCCATGCACCTGACGGAAATGGAAAAAAATCCGAATTTTCAGGTCGTGGCAGGCTGCGACGTCAAACTCGAAGATCCCAACGTTGCCAAACAGGCGGCCCGCGTTACCGCCGCCGGCGGGAAAATTTATCCTGATTACCAATCCCTTCTCCAGGATCCCGCGGTGGAAGCAGTGTGCATTGCGGTACCCCACTTTCTGCACCGGCCGGTAACCGTGGCCGCGTTTAAGGCCGGCAAGCACGTGCTTTGTGAAAAACCGATGGCGACCCATCCGGACGAATGCCGCATGATGCTTGAAGCACAAAAGGCTTCGGGCCGGGTCGGGGCGGTGCAGATGCAACATGTGGGGCGCAGTTCCATGCTGGAGCTGCGCCAGGCGATTCACGGCGGAGCCATTGGTAAAATCCGCGAGATTTTTCTTTCCAGCCTGTGGTGGCGCGAAGAATCTTACTATGGCCGGGCGGCCTGGGCCGGCAAAAAAATGATGGCGGGCCAATGGAATCTCGATGGGGTGATGTTCAATCAGGCGGTACACTTTATCAATCAGGCACTCATTCTGGCATCGCCGGGGGATTTACCTGTCGTGGCCCGCGCGGAAAATATCCGAACCGCTTTGTACCGCTTCCATGATTCTCCGGAGCTGGAAATGGAAGACACCGCCATCACCCAGGCGACACTGACCACGCCCGATCGCCCGCGCCTGACCATGGTGGCCACGACCTGCTCCCGGCAGGAACGGCACATGATTGAGATTCTTGGTGATGCCGGCCGGGCCATCTGGAACGGCATGGGTTACTTGCTAAGCCATGGCCAGCCGTCCACCGAATTTCACGATGACGCCCGCGACTTTGAAGGCAATATGCGAACCTTTAATAGCTTTGCCCTGGCCATTCGTACCGGATCCACGCCCATCACCGATTTTGCCCAGATCATTAAAACCACGGACTTTATATTCTCCTGTTACCAGGCGGCGGCCTGGAACATTAAAAAGGCACCGTGGTCCGCGACGGAAAACCTTACCGCAGTTTTCAGCCAGATCGCCCGGCAACGCGCGTTGCCGACGGAATTGAACCCACGGCCGCAGTGGGCCTGACCACAGAGAAATACCCGATGAAACCAAAATCGCCGAGTTTGATTTTGTCGCTGACGGCGGCGATGTGGCTGGCGTGGCCACAATCCAGTCAGGCTCAGGCCCGCCCCCATTCCACCAGCCAGACCGCCACGGCGCTGCGGCAGTTTCAACAGGGACTAAGCAAGCTCGCGCAGCCGCAGTATGCCGTCCGCCAGGCCGGTAGTGCCGAACTGCGACAGGCGCTGGCCCGCCTGACCGCCTGTATGATTCGCGGGGGCGGTCCGGAACAGCAGGCACGCATCGATCATTTGCTGCGGTACCAGGAAGATCTCACCCGGTGGGCCAGAGCTTTATTGCACCTGCCTCTCCAGCAACGCCTGAAAATGCTGCAGTGGGGAATCAGGCCGAATTTATTGCCTCTGGTGGCGGGGGCATTTTCGCACCACCCGCAGCGCCGGGCTGACGTGGCCCATTCGCTGGCCAAAATTCCGGGCCGCAACGCTGATTGGCTGCTGACTCGTCTGCTTCGAGATCCGCATCGCCTGGTTTACCTGACTACTATGGATGCTCTGTGGAATCGGCAACCCACGCCGGCCATGGTCAAAAGTGTATTGAGCCGGGCCGTCATCCTGGGATTTGGTGGACAGCAAACTCTGCAGCACATGGTCATCTTTCACGGCCAGAAAATACCAATTTTTACCTATGTTAATAATTACTGGATACAGGTACAATACGGCCCATACGCCACCGAATTGCTGATGCACTGGAAACCGGCCAATCTCTCCCATCTGCTGGTGAATTTATTAGATCAAATGTGCCGACAACCGCCCATGGAAAGTCTTTTCAATACGCCATATACCATGCCGGCGAAAGATATTGCCAAGCTGCTGCCGCTGGCCAAGCCCGCTGATGTAGAACCATACCTCCTCTTTTTGATTCATCGACCCATATCCCAGAATTTCGTATTCAATTTTAATAACAAGCCCGGATATATTTCCAATCGTACCATGCCGCTGTACCTGTTGATAAAACTTGCCGGAAAAAATCCTGCCACCTGCCACCTTTTTCACACCTCTTATTACAGTGGCACCTGGGCTGTGGGCACAGCCCAGCAGGAAAATGCGGCCATAAAAAAAATCACCGCCTGGTATGCCAGTCGCAAAATCACCGCATGGACCCCAACCCCACCCACAAGTCCCTCCAACCGTTAAGAAAATGATGCCGCCCTGCCCGCACGGACCACGGCCAGACCAGCGGCTGCGCCGGGCTGCACGCGGCCCCCAAAAAAAGAACCCGCGGCAGGGGCCGCAGGTTCCGGGGCATGGTTACAACGTTTCCGAATGACGGGAAAAATCAGTGGATGGCAACTTTGGTGTATTTGCCATGTTCGTCCACCAGAATTTCTGATGGGATCACGACATTGGTTTTGGCATTGGCCACCCCAATGACTCGGGCTTTAAGGCCGATGTAATGGGCCAGCAGCCGGGAATTGACCACCAGTGTCCAGGCATGGCCTTTCACCAGAATACCGGCCGGCAGACCCTTCATCATGCAGGCCATTCCGCAGGTTTTGCCATGAGCCCGGCTCATCAGGCCATGGGCGGAATAGCAGTTCATGTCCAGCAGGATGCCTTTGACATTCACCTTCACTGTGGTGGCGGCAAACGATGTACCAACCAGCATGCACAGTGCGGCCAACGCCGCAACACCGAAAACAATGGATCGCTTCATAATATTTCTCCTGAATTTGAAGCCGACTTTCGATGGAATCCATCCACGCGACGCACATGGGCGAAAGTCCATCGAGTACCACAACCATTATAGCCCAACTGCAGCAGAAGCGTCTCCCTGTCCTCAAGGTGTAAGTTTATTTTTGTGGGGGCGGGCAAGATCCTCAAGATCTACAATATCATCACATAATTTTAAGCGGGAGGCAGAATACAGCGGTCAGAAGACGGGGTGCGGGCTGCGGCCCGCGAGAGAGGTGAACAGTAGAACAGTTGAGCAGTAGAGCAAGAGGCGGCGGGGGAATGTGGATTTGAGATTTGAAATTTCAGAGTTCGGCATTGAGAGTTCAGGATTGCAGGTTCGTGGGGGGGGGCAGACGGGTACGGAGTTTTACCGCAATGGGCACAAAGGTACGCAAAGAACGGGGCGAGGTGGTTTGGTTTTCGGGTGGGGGTGGATTATCAAAACAACCGCACAAAATTGGATCACGGGTTATAATAGAGACATGATTACACGGCAGACGTTACAGCAAAATCGTGCGGCGATTCTTGCCATTGCAATGCGATATGGTGCGCACGATATTCGTATCATCGGGTCCGTGGCCCGCGGTGATGCCACCAGCGATTCCGACCTTGATCTGATCGTTCGCTTTGATCCCGAGCGTTCACTTTTCGACCATGGCGGACTGCTTATGGAACTTCAGGAGCTATTGGGAGTTAAGGTTGACGTTATCAGTGAACGTGGCATGAGCGAACGCTTTCGCCGCCATGTTATGAAAGAGGCGGTTGCCCTATGAGGCCGGATCGACTCCTACTTCAGGATATCCTTGAAGCCATCGACGAGGTGATAGAAACAACCCCACGCGACAGGGCCGGATTTGATGCCGACAAGCTCGTGCGTTCGCACATCATCCGTAACATTCAGATTATCGGTGAGGGAGT
>JAJZKY010000174.1 GCA_021803885.1 Planctomycetota bacterium | reverse complement strand
GGGCGCTGGTGAGAATATTGTCGATATAGCGGTTCCAACGCGGATCGTCCGCGGAGGGCTTGGCCGTAGCCAGCAATTCCGCGAAGCCGATGATGGCGTTAAGCGGCGTGCGCAGCTCATGGCTGACATTGGTAAGAAATTCCGATTTCATTTTACTGCTCTGAAACAAATCCGTGTTGGACTGCGCCAATTCACCCACCCGTGTATCCAAACTGCGATTGGTGGCCTCCAATTGATCCTGTGACGCTTTCAGCGTGGCGAGCATGGTGTTAAACGTATCGGAAAGCTGTTCAAATTCATCACCCGTGGAAATTGCAGAACGAATATCCAAATCTCCCCGGGCGACTTTTTCCGCCGTGTTCCGCAGGACCCGTACCGGCTGGAGTATCAGGCGGGTGGTAATAAGATAAAACACCACGATGGCCAACGATCCACCAATAAGGCCGGAGACCACAATAACCACCCGGTTCAGCAGCAACTGATCCAGATCCGGTGTAACCGGCATGGACACTCGCACCACCGCTACCAATGGTGCCGGCGCACGCGGGCTGGAGGGCGCCAGTCGTGCGGCGCGTATGGGCGGCCGCGCCGAAGTGCCAGCAGAATTTGCGGTCTGGTGACTTTTTCCGGGTAGTACCCAGCTACGCCATCGCGTATGGCAACGCAGACAGCTGACCGAAGCCCGTACCGCGGCGGCATATTGATAAACAGGATGATGGGCCAGACGTTGTGATAACTTCCCGTATTGGTTCTGGTTGGAGTGTTTGAGAAAATACGCGATGGCCGCCGCGTCAAACCTGGTGGCCGCGTGTGGAACGGTGGCCATTTTCTCCAGAGGCAAAATCACCGGCGGTGGATAATGCAAACCGCGCAAATGCGCGGCCTGCCAGAGGGCTGATATATTTCCGCGGCTGATGGCGGTGGTGTTTTCAACATGCGCCTGCCGCAAAGCCATATCTGCCGCCAGGCGAGCCTCATACACCGGCTCGCGGCTGGTAAGCTGTTCCATGCGTTGCCAGGGAACCGCCAGAGCACCGGCAATAATTACCAGTACCGCGAATCCAAAGAGCAACTGGCATTTCGTGGCCAGAGAAATCGTAAGCTCTTTTTTTGCCATGGCTAGGATTCTCTTCCATTATTTTCTAATATCTCCGCCCATATACCGGATCAAAGCCGGTTTCCGCCACCGGTCATTATGTAGTCGTGGCGACGGCATTGGGAATATCCAGGACCCGGCGGCCATGCATACGCACCGCCGCATAATAGCCGACAATGGCTCCAGCCAGCCCGGCGGAGCTGTAATAAATAGGTAAAGTCCGCACCAGAAAGAAGCTCGCATGGGCGGGGTAGGGCTGTGGAAAATGGGGGGCCAGAATTCCACCGGCGGCGGCAATACAAGGCGGTGTAATCCAGAGAACCCAGGCCGCAGCTTGCGGTATGAAGGCGGCGCTTAGGAAAGCGCCGACGGCGAACGCGACGGAACAGGCGAAAATAGCCTGTCCCGGTTGCTGAGACTTCAACAATAGAAACAGCAATATCACCGCTATGATAAGTGTTACTCCAAAAGCCAGCATATTCTGTCCAACACGCGTACCGACGCTCTGACGCGGAAGGGGATTCTCTGCCGCCAGAATGCCGGCGAATGAAGGATAGGCGGCAGCAAAATCAGTGGTCGTAGATGTAATGGGCCAGGGTAGACCAAGATATCGCGGCCAATTTCGCGAACCAATAAATTCATAAGTGCCGCGGGAGAGCGCTTCTCCCAGCAGAATATAAAATAACCAAAAGATATTTTGCAAGGCCATGGTGTGATAGGCCGCCGCTAAATCGGCATGGCGTAACGCCAGCAGCAGCGTAATAGAACCCCAGTGGCAGGCCAGAAAAATCAGCCCCACCGAAGAGACAAATAGTCCGGTATGCGGAGCATCCGGCCAAGTCAGCAAGGTGCCAAGGATCATCGCCACAATCAGGCCGCCAAGCATGGCTAATTCCGCCACCAACGAGATCGCCGGACCCGCGGCCAGAGAGCGAGTTCCATCCATATTGGGAGAAGGAATTGTTTTTCCAGCCAGAAAAAGGAAAAATATCCCCACGACAATACAGGCGGCTACATATCGGCTCTGCCGTATAAATCCAGACAGCACCTGATGCCGCACAGAAAAAGGGGCCTGTTCATCCGCCTGCATCGTCTGCACTGTATTATCCGTCACCATTAAACTCCTCACTATACCGCCTGTCTTCAACCGAGGTCCGGTGTGGCCAAACCCTTATTATGCGTGACAATAGAATATGACGCCATGGACTTGCAATAAAATTCCACCGTTGACTAAAAGCCAGGACTCCACCTCCGGCGCTTCGGTATTTTGCCGGGAGGTCATAATTTGTTGATCCAATACCATGGAACCGTTGTCCAGACGCCCCTGCCGGTCTTTCTGATTCATCACATACAGATGCATGACATTTCCGGTGGGGCCTATTGGTCCCTGGGCCAGAGCGACAATATCGGGATCGCCGATTTGAGCGGATGTTAACGGCGGTCGCGATTGCCTGACAAATTCAGCCTTCCATGCAATATTTCCTGTGTCTGTCACAATGGCCATGATATTACGTGGGGTCAGCATCACCAGCGTGTTGCCGTTCAACGCGGTTTGCATCCAGAGTATTCCGCTGGAGGTAAGGCTAGCGTTAAGGCCCGGCTGGTTCCATCTTATGGCACCGTTGGTGACATCCAGACATAGCATACCGGTGGCGCTGGGAACAATCAGCCCATCGACACTTAAACTGGCCGCCGTAGGAAAAGAATCATGCATATTATTGCGGCTCCATATTGGCGCGGACATGCTGATGGCGGGATCAAACATGGCCGCGCCGCGCTGACCGCAAAGCAGCAGACGTCCCGCGGGATCGGCCTGCATCCAATAAAAACGAGTCGTCGAATCGGTTGGTAAAACTCCAGCTATCCGTCCGGTGCGCTGATGGATCAATACCACGTGGGCAATGGGCCAGCGCATGGCGACAGCCAGATAATCACGGGCCTGCCGTACCAGCGAAATGCTTCCATATTTCCGCAGTACCACGGGATGTTTCCACAGAGGTTTGCCGGTGCGCGGATTGTAAAGCAGTAGTTCACCGTGGCCCACTACCACCAGTCCATCAGGCAGGAGCTTAATGAAATGATAAGTCGTCGCCCCCAGCCAACGCGCCACGAAAGTGGTGCGCCATTGAGCCGCAAGTTGCGGCTCAATGATGTTGTAGCCGGGAAAACCACCATTGATCATAATTCCATTCTGGATCATAACCATCCGCCGCATTCCGGGCGCGAGAGCCTGGGCTGGCGGGGTCAGAAATCGTTTCTGGCCGGCGGTGGTCAGAAGAGAATCTGTCCAAGCTGGCCGGCCCGTGCGCGTATGGACCGCCAGTATATGATTGGTGGTGGCTAATAAAGCCAGATTGTCCCAATATCCAAGTAACAACACACGATTGGCACCGGGTATCACCATGGTCCAAAGCAGTTTCAGATCGCCGCTGCTCCGGGCTGAAATCCGGTAGCCACCGGTAGTCTTTTGCCCTGTTAAAAATAAATAATAACGCCGAAAACGGGGTGTATTTTCCAGCGGTTGCAACAGTGTGCCGGGTATGGCGCCGGACACTGTAAGCGACGATCCGACATGGGCGTTAAATAGAGATCTCCGATTCAAGGCTCCCGGTGGAGCCGCTTGTTGTATATGCCGCGCATATTGTGCGAAGGTCCATTTTTGGCTTTCGGTCCAATGGTAATTGGCAAAACGCTCCGCCCCGCGCTGCGCCAGCACCAGTGCCTGATTCCAGTGGTGCAGATGGACCAGTGCGGTACATCGCCCCGATATTTGCCACGCCTGAACAGATTGACCCGCAGGACTCGCATCGCGGGACCACAGCAGCATATCATAAGATTTGGCCCAGTGATGGCCGCTGGCAAAAACCCCGGCTAACAGCCGGGCAGCCCGCCAGGCGGCAACACTGTTGGGATATTGCAGAACAATTTTTTCCAGAGGTTTTTGGGCCTGGGTGGTACGGGCTTGTGCCAGGAGTTCCTGCGCCCGTGTTTCCCAGGGGGTATAAACGGACAGGCCGAATTTGCCGATAATATCCGTCTGAATCATAGCTTGGGCTGCCGTCGAGGCCGCCAGAATGACACCACGATGCTGTATCGGTGCAGCACGCAAAGACGCATGAGCCAGAATCTGTTCCAAAAGTCTCAGGGCCGCACGCGGATGGCTTTGCAAAAGATAACCATGCACCATGGCCATCCGCCACTGGACCTGTTGCCGTGGTAAGTGCGCTATGGCGCTGGCTTTTTGCAGATAAAAAAGTTCCGCCGCGGTTTGGGATTTTTGTTTGCAGACCGTAGCCAGGGTCATACACACCCGAAATATACGATCCGCAATCCCGGCATGACGGGAGGCGTTGGGCAAGGCCAGGTTTACCGCCCGGCTAAGCATTCGCCGGGCCAGGACATCGTGGTCGGAGCGAAATGCAACTTCCGCCAGCGTCAGATACGGCTCTGGATTTTTTTGATGCGCCTGGATACGACTGGTGAGATAGGCCAATGCGTCCTTCCAGCGGGCATAACCGGCAACAGTATGGTCGTTAACCACCACCACCTCATGGACTGTTATCAGCAGATTACCGGCCGAATCCGCTTTTCCGGCGGGCCATTCAGCCATGGTATCCACAGAGCCATGATGCGTGTTAATCAGCAGCAGGCCGGTATTTAACGGCACATACAGATGGTGCCGGGTTAGAAATGGACGGCCGGATATATCGCCATATTTTCGGATCACCGTGCTGGTCCAAACCTGTTTTCCGGTCATAATATTGACCGCACATATTCGCTTGCCCATCAACAGCATATAATCATGGATCACCCCCAGAAGCATCCTGGCATCATAAAAAGAACGGCACGGCAGCGTCAGAAGTTTGCTGCCGGTACGACGATCGTAGATATGGATTTTAGATGCGGCGCCAAAACCATTGTCCAGGGTGATAAGTCGTGCGCCGGCCACTACGGGAGCATTGATGATCCAGGGTGGAATCCGCCGGACCATACCATATTGCATCGTGGTAAATGGTGTAAAGGCGACCTGATTGATATGCAGCCATCGGACCTGTCCGGAACTGGCATTGACGGCCATATCCGCGCCCAATCCCGTGGAGATATAAAGCGTATGATCCGCCATGGCCGGAATTACGTTAATGCTGTTGAACGGCGAGATGCCGTAGGCGGGCCCGGTGATGGTACATACATAGTGCGTCCACTGCGCTTTGCCGGTGGCGGCGTTGATTCGTGCCACACTGAGTTCATTCATGCCGCTGCCCGGCTGCGTGGCGACGAGCACTACAAACACCGCATGGCGGGCAACCATGGGAATGCAGGCCGGCCAGATATTGCGGCCCGATTGGTCGGCAACCAGGTTTGCCGCCTTCGTCCGCCATATCAATTTACCGCTCCCGGCGTTGAGACAAACAATTTCAAGTCCGGCGGAAGCCATGCCAAATTGTGTCGGAATCTGACCCGCATAGCCGGGTTGTGTAATGACGCTGTAAAGGTCTCCGTTCGCCAGGGTGCAGGAATAATGATCCAATTCACTAATTAACACCGCCAGATTAGCTGCGGCGTTGTTTGTCGAACGATGGCCGCGCGGATATCGCCACAGCGTATAGCCGGAGTTGATATCCACCGCTTTAATACAATTCTGCAGATTCAGATAAAGCGTACCATGACGATAGGTCGGGAAAGAAAAAAGAACATTACCTGTAGTTTTTCCGGTCGCCGGATCCATCGTCAGACCAAAAGCCGGGAGAAATTGCCGTAGTTCATTTTGATATTGTATGGATGCGGAATTCGAGCTATGAGTTGAACCCAAAGTCTGTAAGGGTCTGGTCCACATGATGGCGGCGGGAAGCGTCCCATGTGCCGCAACACCATTGCGCCTGAAATTGCCCTCAAACGTCGGCCACATTCCGGTGGCCATCGGTTCAGGATATACCGGAGCGGTACGAAGCGTTCTGCGCACGTCGGCCAGCAGATTAACTTTTTTTCCGGCCACTATGCCCACGGCTTGCGGTGCGGTATGTGCCAGTTGTTGCAGGAGTATCCCGGCTAAGTTCCTTTCATCAGCCATCCAGGCTGCCACAGCAGCATTGTGCAGCAACAACGGGGTTTGGCCCCGCAACTCCGGATGCTCCAGCAGTTGTCGCCACAGACTTGCGGCCAGTGCAAAACGTCCGCGTTCAAATTGTCGCGCGGCAACAAATTGCAATCCTGCCGCCGCAGCGCTGGTGGCAAAATAGCGTTCACACGCCTGGGTTAACCGGAATAATGAATGGGACCGACGGGCCTGATCGATAACTTGCCTGGCCCGCAAACCATAGATTTGGTTATACAATCCATGCCGTACCGCAGGGATATTGAGCAAAAGTGTCCAGACATATTGATGCACCGATTCGTATGTGCCGTCAGTTTGCGCTATAACGCTGTCACCAAATCGGTCTGCAATATGCTGATAGGTCCGCACCGCCTGCGTGAGATGCCCGCTGGCCACCAACCGCCCGGCCGTGCGCAACAGATCACGTGCGCCAAAGGAATCATCCACCTGAATATGAGAAAATCCACCTGTCTGAGGGGGCTGGACTTCTGCGGGTGTAACAATTTTGACGGGCACCCCGGGTGCTGCCTGCAGGGTCATAGCAACCTGGGAAAAGCCCGTCGCTACGATAACAGCATATACGGCTGTCGCCAGAAACCAGCCGTTGATCCAGGGAATGAAATGTGGTGGAAAGCCTGTCCGACTGTCGGTTACACGCTTATGAGGCCACAGTTCAATAAGCCCGGTAAAAAAATCTGCATGGCGATCCATTAACTGTCGCCCCCATGAAAGTATTTGCCCCATAGAGTCTCAAGCCGCTGACGTGATTCGGAACTGATTTTCGCCTTGTCCGTAAAGAGCGCCAATTCCAGTGCCCGCTGGGCCGGGAAATCCTCCTTGCGGGCTTCCCAAATCCGTGGCAGCGCCGCTCGCATCAGATGCAGGGCATTTTCTGACGCCGCCTGTAAATGATCGAGAATTTCCCGCATCAATTTTACAGGGGCCTGCCCCTGCGGGTGTGGTTTCCAGGCATCATAATCTGTCACCAGTGCGATCGACGCATAACTGATTTCCGCTTCCCGTGCCAGCTTGGCTTCCGGCATCAGGGTCATGCCGATTAAATCGCCGCCCCAGCTCCGGTGCAACCGTGATTCCGCCCGCGTGGAAAACGCCGGCCCTTCCATGCACACATACGTGGCGCGCGGATGCACCACCGCATCGGCCACTAATTCCTGGCGGCTCTCATAAACAAGGTTCCGCAGTTTTTCGCATACCGGTTCCGAGAAATCCACATGCACGGCCGCCTGATCGAAAAAAGTTGATGCGCGGTGCATCGTGCGGTCGATGGCCTGATCCACCAGCACCAGTTGCCGGGGATGTATATTCTCATTGAGGCTGCCCACCGCGCCGGAAGCCAGAATCCACCGGCAGCCGAGCATTTTTAAGGCATAAATATTGGCGCGGTACGGCACCTGTGTGGGATTCAATACATGCCCCGCCCCGTGCCGGGCGAGAATGGCCACCGGAATACCCTTCCAATCGGCTAGAATTGGAGCTGCCGCCGGCGGGCCGAAGGGCGTTTGAATATCCACCGCCCGCCCCTCACCGGGCATGAGCAGCCGCTGTCCAAGTCCCGATCCGCCAATGATGCCGATACGTTGCGTTTGTTCCACGTTCATCGACCTTGTCCAAGACGCAATATCGCTCTTCGCCTCATAAGAATCCATCCTTAGAATCATACCATGAATAACAAGTTCCAAGAAAACTACAACGGTAGCTATGAGGCCTGATGGATGGTTTCGCCATTCTCCCCCACAACTGTTCGTGGCCTGGCTCCACGACATATCATTTCAGGAACGCAGCCTGCCTTCCGCACGGTTGATGTCAATATACCATGCTGAAAAATATAATACTCGTGTTTTTGTATACCAGCCACGGGCTGGATGCTTTAACAATTTTCGGATACTATGAATTACAGGCCACGGGGCGTAGCTCAGCTTGGCTAGAGCGCTTGGTTCGGGACCAAGAGGTCGCAGGTTCGAATCCTGTCGCCCCGAGTGCGAAAATCGCGGGTTTTTGAACT
>JAJZKY010000173.1 GCA_021803885.1 Planctomycetota bacterium | reverse complement strand
TGAGCGGGATTGTGACAATAGTAGGCAGCGACAAGCAGAATATTCTTCAGGCTCGCGCCACAAAACGCGGGTGGTTCCGCGGAGCTGTTACGGCTGCGATTGTGGCAACCATTGGTGCCGGCGTATGTGGGCTGCAAGCTCAAAGTATTGAACAACCCATAATGCCAACGATTTATCCGATTCTCAAGCCCACGGGATCCATTGGTGTGCCTCTGATCGTGGCGGCAGAACATACCACAACATGGGAAAATAATGGCGGAACCGTGCAGATGCTGGCGACGGGGCATGTGCGTATCCATGTCGGGTATCGCCGACTTGCCGCCGATCATGCGGCCATCTGGTTGTATCCACAGGGAACCGGACAATCCGGGTTTTTTAAGGTGCAGATTTATCTGGCCGGTCATGTGGTTATTCGCGAAGGGGCCGCCGGGACGGCAGTAAGCACTTCCAACGAAATGCTGGTAACAACCCGGATTACGGCACGCGTGCGTCTGGCCGGGCCGCCGCCGATTGCACTCAATGAATCGCACAATCCCATTGTGCTGCGCGGGATCAAGCTTATTGAGGAAATGGCCGCGGCTCCGCTCGGTCAACCCGCGATACCGACCATCGAGATTTCACCAACGGAACTGGCGCTGCGTAATGGCTGGTTTGCCAAAGGCTCACGGGTGCCGATAGCACCGCTTCCGACAATGGTACCCAAGCCCGCCGCGGTCCCAACTGCTGTTTCCAGGCCGGTGCCGCCACCCACCCCGGCCCCGCCAACCCCCACCGTCATGGCGACCGGAAATATCATTACCGAAGAAGTGATCGGTGGTCAACGGGTGACGGTGGCGAAGGGAGAATTCTTTCTGTTCCGGCAATTACCCGGGCATAATGCTTTGGAATTACGGGCTAATGATGCCGTGATGTTCAGTCCGGCGGGCCATGGCGGCGCAACCAGCCGGCCAGTCGCCACCCATCCGGTTGGCACACTGACCCAAAAGGTCCAAGGTGTGTATCTGGATGGCGATGTGACAGTGACCTATGGCGATCAGACTCTACATGCGGACCAGGTATATTATGATTTCACCACGAACCGGGCGATTTTGCTCAATGCGGTGCTAAGCGGGGAGGCTGTCGCAGCCAAATCTCCGCTGTACATGCGGGCGAAAGAGATTATCCAGGTAGCACAGGGTGAGTTTGAGGCCAAGTCGGTCAAGCTGTCCACCGATGAATTTTACCATCCGCATTATTATATTGGGGCCAGCGCCATGACGTTGCGCAGTGTGGCCGCGCCGGCACCGCCGGGTACAACACCCAAGACGGCGTATTATGCTTTTTCTTCCACCAATACCACGGGCAATTTTCTGGGCGTGCCATTTTTTTATTGGCCTTACGTTTCCGGCACCACCCAGCAAAGTCCATCCCCGCTGAAGTCGGTGAGTGTTGGTGACACCAGTATTTTAGGAGCCACCGTGCAAACGGATTGGAATCTCCTGGAACTCATGGGAATTACACCTCCGGGTGGCGTCGAAGCGGATGTTGACCTCAATGAATACACCAGCCGCGGGCCGTCCACGGGGGTTAATGCCACGTATGATCGGCCCGACATGCGTGGGGTACTCAACAGTTCATTGATATATGACACCGGCACCGATCAATTGGGTGCAAATCGGGATAATTTACCGGTTCCGCAACACACCCGTGGGTTTATTTTCGCGCGGCATTTACAGCAATTGTCCAATCAATGGAGCGTGGCCGTCGAGGGCAGCTATGTTTCGGATCCAAATTATCTTGAACAATATTTTGAAAATGAATATGCCACCGCCCCGGAGCAGCAGACCTCCGTTTATGTTAAGCAGCAACATGATACCGAAGCGTTCACGGCACTGGGCAAATGGAACTTGAGTGGTTTTATCACCAATGCGGATTTGGAAAATAATGAGTACACCGTGCAGCGTTACCCGGAAGCCCACTACTACCGCGAGGGGGACAAAATACTGGGCCTGTTCACCTATTACAGTGATACCAGCGGCGGCATAATTAATGATCAGTTCAGTAACACCACTTCCGGCGTGCGGGCACTGCAATTGAACTTTCCGGGACTGAATCCCAATGAAACTTTTTCACAGTATTACCTGAACAATGGATGGACGGATCAGCCTGTTGCGCGGGCTGATTCCAGGCAGGAAATTGATTTTCCTGTGGCGGTGGGGCCGGTGCAGTTTGATCCCTTTGTCAGCGGACGGTTGACGTATTGGGACACAAACTTTCCGGCGGCAAATAATCAGGTCGGCGGTGGCACCACGCGGGCCTGGGGAACCGTGGGCTTTCGCAGTTCCACCACGTTCTGGAAACTCTATCCGAATGTTAAGTCGGATTTACTGGATGTGGATCAGTTGCGGCATATTATTGAGCCGCAGGTCAGCATGTTCGCCACCGGTGCCAATGTGCAGCAGGGCTATCTGCAACCTTTTGATCGGAATGTCGAGGGTATTACCGATGCCAGCGGGGCGGAATTTGCGCTTCGGCAAACACTGCAAACCAAGCGTGGTCGTCCCGGTGATCGGCAGATTGTGGATTGGATTACATTCAACGTGGCGGCGGATGTCTTCTGGAACAATCATCTCTCCGGTCCCTTTGATCCCAATAACGCGCAATATGCCGGCGCGCCATTCTCCACCAGTGATTTTGGCAATCCGCTGATCGGATATTATGACTGGAGCCGACCCGAGCTTAGCCAGATCGCAGACAGCATCAACGCTAATTTTACCTGGCGTGCCGGAGCTGATGTGGAGTTCCTGGCGGATGAAAGTTGGAACATTGACCTGCAACAGTTGGAAGAGTTGGATTCGGGGATCGAGGTCAATCAATCGCCGAATTTAAGTTATTTCCTGGGCAACCGGTACATCCGCGCAGTGGATTCTGATCAATGGACGGCGGCGATTTCCTATAAACTCACAAGTAAATACTCGGTTGCCGCGGCCGAAAGCTACGACTTTGCCCTGGGACAGAATGTGCTGACGGAAGTCAGCCTCGTGCGTGAAATACCCCGGTTTTATGTTGGCATTACCCTGGCCTACAACGCTGATACGGCGTCCAGTGCCGCGATGGTCAGTATTTGGCCGGCCGGTTTCCCTCAAGCGGGAATTACTCATCAGCAGGTCTTGCAGGCGGTTGAGCCTTAACATCTTGACGTCAATGAACATTATGATCAATAGGTTATTATCAGTTGGGACTGCGGGCTTGCTGGGGCTGGCCATAACGTCTTCCGCTACCGCTGCGGGTGTGGACAATGGCATCATGCCCCTGCCGACACCTGATTTTGCCCCCAACAATCCAGCGAGTATCAGCGAATCGGGCGGATTGCCTTCAGCATGGTCTGCCTATCACGTTCATAAGCAGGCGCTGCATATTACTACGCAGTTTGGATACTTTAATGACTACTGGTTTCGTTATCATGATGTGGCCCCCAATCGTCCGAACCTGCAAAATGTCACGCGCATCAGCTTGAATCTTAATAAGTGGGGCACCGTGTATCTGCGAACATTTGAAGATTATTCCTATGATATTCGTAACCCCTATATCAACGCATTATCCCAGGGTAACGTGGGCCGGGCGGTTCCCGGAGGCAACGTCGGCTTTGTTCCATCAAGCAACTTTACGGAAGCCGATATTACCATCGGGTATCAATATGACATTATGGACGTATTCCGATTTGATACCGGTTATACCAACTACATAACCCCGATAAGCCAATATTTTGTTCCCTACGGCAATCCCGGCGGCAATGTCCAGATCGGCCATGGGCAGGAAGACAGTCAGGAGGTATACATCCGGCTGAGTTTCGATGATGATCGGTATCTGGGACAATTTGCGTTTCATCCTTTTGTCATGGTCGGTTTTGACTATGATGGCGCTTATTACACCAGTGGGGCCGGCCAATATTTTGAAGTTGGAATGGATCCCGTTTTTGTCGTTCCTCACACCGGTGGATTGGCCATTTATTCACCCTTGAGTGTCTCGTTTATTCATGGTGAGAAGCGGCCCGATGTGAATTTGCACACATTTCGGGACGGCTATCTGGGAACATTTGTAGGCACCACGTTGACCTATCCGCTTAACAGGATTTTTCATATACCCGAAGACCGCGGCCATTATGAAATCGGAGCGGTAATCGACAGTGTGTTTGCCGGCACCCGCTATGCCCAACCCACCGGGAGCCAGAGTGATGCCACCATCCTGGGATTATTTATTCGCATGAGCTATTAACGCGCTTTCACACCTGACGTATCCTTGGTGTAACATAAGAAAATGATTGCTCCATTACAGGTTATTATTCTGCTTCTGATTGTAGCGGCTTTTAGTGCCGCCCCCCTGCGGCCACCCCTGCCGTTTTCCCCCTGGATGGTCATCGGGATCGTGGTTTTGGCGCATGGGCTTTTACTGCTTCAGGCGCACCGAAGATTCCAACGCATCGACCGGAACGTGCAAGCCGGATCGACATCCGCCGCCGACGCTGGCGGTGAGATTCAACGCCTGGTACAACGTTTAATGGCTTCAAACACGCTGCTGCTGGCCGCGGATTTGTGGCTTTTTGGCTTGGGCTGGCTGATAAAATTTCATTGGAATGTCGGGCAGATTCCTGTGTTGTCCTCCGTTATCTGGCTGGCCGCACCGGTATTGACCTGGCTGACAATCTGGTATCTGGAATATCCGATGGAAGTCACGCTGCATCGGCAAACAGAAATGCTGGAGCAACGCAAGAATTTTCCAAGCCACCCGCTTCCTTCGCGGATGCAATATGTCAATATGCAGTTTCGGCACGGCTTATCGCTGTTAATTGTGTTGCTGGCCTTTGATCTGGTGATGGTGCCTTTAACCATGATGATGAACCGCTGGAATCTTGGTAATTGGTCGGCGGAGGTATCACTGTTGCCCGCGCTGGTGCTGCTGCTGGTGTTGCCGGCGATTGTGGTGCACTATTGGCGCACCACACGCCTGCCGGATGGGCCGCTGCGTACATGTCTGGAAGATCTTTCGCGTCGGAAAAAAGTCGGGTTCATGGATATCCGTATCTGGAATACATACTACCGCATCCCCAATGCCGCCATATTGGGGATGCTGCCCTGGTGCCGCTATTTTCTGTTGACGGATTTACTCCTGGAGCGGCTGGATCCGGGACAGGTGGAGGCCGTATTTGCGCATGAGGTCGGACATGGGCATCACCGTCATATCTGGTGGTATCTCTTAACCTTCGCCGCCGCGGATTTACTGGGCACGGGCATTGCCTTTTGGGCCGGCAATTACTGGTCGCTGGGAACCAATACTGCGATGCTCTTAAATTTTTCGATTGTGGGGGTGCTGGTGGTCTTTGGATTTTCTAAAGTCAGCCGATTGTGCGAGCACCAGGCCGACTGGTTTGCGGCCCGGCACATCGCCGATCGAATAGCGTCCGCCGCTGTACCCCAGGTGCCCTTTGCAACCGTATATTCGCTGTCCGCACCGCCGCGCGTGGCTCCTTCCTCCGACGATTTATCAGCGGCATCCGCGCCGGTGGTTGAAACCGCCGCCCAGGCCGGCGCTCGAATTTTTTCGGAAAGCTTAACGATACTGGTGGGTATGGCCAATCGTCCGCGCGATCGTGCCGGCTGGATGCACCCCAGCACGCAGAACCGAGTTGATCTTCTGGCCACGTTGGCTGTATCTCGGGAAGAGCAACAAAGATTTAATCGCCGGATCAGGCTCATGCGCATGGGCATTGTTGTTGCCGCCGCAGCCGGTATGGCATTGACCTTCTGGGCGGTAAATCAATAATGTCGTACCTGATTGGGAATCAAGCCAAATGCCTGAACGAACAAACCGCTGTCCAACCCCGAAGCACTATTGGTAAGGCTGCATCCAATTCGCCATCACGCCCGACTTTCTATTGTCGGACGTATGTCAGGGGGAATCTATTGAAATATTTTTGTAATCAACGCCGGATCGGACGCCGGGCGGACTTTTAATTTCATATCTTCCATCACCGTGACAATCGTCCGCGCCACCAGTGCCCGGCCCACCCATTTATGATCCATGGGAATAACGTGCCAGGGAGCATGTGGCGTGCCGGTGTTTTCCAGCATTTCCTGATATGCCTTCTGGTAATTATCCCAGAATTTTCGCTCTGTAAAATCGTCCGCGCTTAATTTCCAATGCTTGTCCGGTGTCTTCTGACGCTCTATCAGGCGCGATTTCTGTTCCGCTTTGGATATATGCAGAAAGAATTTCAACACGCTGATGCCGGCTTCCGTGAGATGTTTTTCAAACGCATTGATGGAGCCATAGCGCTTGGCCCAGAGATGTGTTTCATGTTTAAGATACTCCGGCAGGAGCGTATCGGCGTGGACGCGAGCTATCAGCACGTCTTCATAATGGGAACGATTAAATACGCCGATTTGCCCGCGTGCCGGAACCGCCTGATGGATCCGCCATAAAAAATCGTGTGCTTGCTCAACGGAGCTGGGTTTGCCGAAACTCGTCACCCGCACGCCCGCCGGGTTGACATGATCAAACACATGGCGGATCGTGCCATCTTTGCCGGCGGTGTCCATGCCCTGCATGATTATCAGCAGCCCGCGTCGGCCATCAGTGTGCAGCAGTTCCTGTAAGGCCCCGATGCGGTGGGTATATTCTTCCGTGATGGCCGCGGTCTTTTGCTTGCCCGGCAAGCCGCAGGTTGCATCGGTTTTAATCCCGGCGAGATCAATTTTCGATCCAGACTCGCGGATGGTAACAAATGATTTGTGGGCCATGAGCATATCTCCTTGCGTTGCGACCGACCGTGTGTTCGCTGTAACAGATGTTACCATATTTAACGCTGGTCCGGGGCACACATGTGCCGGCGCGGATGGGTGACAGTTTCGGCGGACCGCTTTTTCATCAGCGAGCCAACCACCGTCCCGGCGCGCGGTGGGCGGTGGTTGATCAACGATAGGTAATAGCTCGCCGCTGCTGGGTGTGGCAATTCATCCGGGCAGTGTACCGGGGCACCCCATCCCGCTGCACAATCTGAAATTTGAGATTTCAAATTTCCCATCCCCATTCCAGCCCACGGCCAAAATGACTTTGACCAGGGGAACAGGCGAACAGGTGACCGCAGGTGAAGTTGTTCGGCTCCTGTGTCAGTCCCGGCGCGACGGGACTCTACTGCTCGACTCTCTACTGTTCTATGCTCTGCGGCCGCCCGCCGCCATGTACACGTCTTGCCATTGGGATCAAAAGGCCAGACAATACCTTCAATCTCTTCAGCCGCCGCGTGATTACTGGAGAATTATATGCCCCGATGTCCCGGTTGTTTTGTCATGCTGACGGCAAGTAACTTTAATGGTATCAATGTGAGAACCTGCAACAGTTGCTTTGGTGCCTGGATTTCCCGTGTTAGCCTCATGCACATCGTGCGGAACATTGATCCGCCGCCAGCCGGCCCGGATACCCCTACCTTAAAAGACCTCGCGGCTCTGGTTGCGGAAGGTCAGCACCATCGCGCCTTTGCCTGCCCGGAATGTCGACATCAAATGAGTATTGAGCGACTGCATCCTATTATCCCTGTGGCCATACAATATTGTGGTAAATGCCGCTACGCCTGGTTGGATGTGGGAAAGTTGGCGCTCATCCAACGGCTGTATCATGCGCTGCTCGGCAGCACGGACCCAAAGATTATACAATTGCGAGATCACCATTCCCTGACCAGCCTGGGCAGCGAAAGTCGCCAGGACCACCCTTCACCGGTAAAAAGTACGGTCGCTGCCGGTACGGGCGGTGCCATGGGATTTCCAACTGTCAGCGGCGGGATAAGCCTTGATACGCTTGTGGGAATGCTGGAAGTATAGATACATCGGACAACAAGAATCCATGGACAAAGAGAATCGCTTCCAGCCACCCCGCCTCATTACAGCACACGGCACCATACGCACTTGAGATATTGCCCTTCCAAAAATTCCGTCATCACGGGATGGTCCGACCCCGGCCCGGTTACGCCCAAAATCTGAACGCGTCTTTGCGCGCTGCGAGCCGCCCCGCGCAGCATATTCTGAAACTCAAGAATATCCATCAGTCCACTGCATGAGCATGTCACCAGAATTCCGCCGGGTTTTACCACACCCATGGCCAGCTTGTTGAAATCAAAATACGTTTTACGGCCTTCGGCAAATTCATCGCGTCCGGCGATAAGCTTCGGCGGATCCAGCACCACCACGTCATAAGCCTGTCCATTGAGCTTCATCTGTCGGAGATA
>JAJZKY010000172.1 GCA_021803885.1 Planctomycetota bacterium | reverse complement strand
ATACAGCTCAGCGCCGCTGGAACGCGTGTAGCGGACGTTCATGCCAAGCACATCGAGCAGTTTGACCCAGATCGGATTGACGCGTTGGCTGTATAGCCGCTGGCCATTCAACTCAACCGGGTCAAGGTGAATGCCAGAGAGTCCCGAATGTGGCACGATCAGTCACCCCTTCTAGCGTGTATCCATTGAGTGTTGCCAGAAAGCTTCATCAAGGTTTTCATTCGTCTCTCAAAATGGCGCCGAGGGGAATCGTAAGTATTTAAGACATAGAAAATCTTCAACATTAGCGGGCACATAGAAAAAATCCACCGATCAGAAGAAGCCCAAGCAAGGCAACCATTGCAACGGTGTAGAAAAGGTACGACACCGGAATATCGCCATCGTCAACCATGAGAAACTCCAAACCCAAAGCAGTCCGCGGGAACTGCGCGGAAAAATATTGTCCCGATCTCGGCACGTCTTCTTTTTACAGACGTGGCGTATGAAGGCATCCTGAATATTTGTAGGCGGGAAATCCCGGCGGAACGGCTCCATGGAACAGCGATATCGCGAATCTTCTGCCGCACTCCGTATACTCGTATCTGGCGGCCTTTCCGTATACAAGGGTTTGCGGAGCGAGTTGTCGTTCTTCGCGCATGTTCGGCTGTTACTGCAGTCTGTTTGGCCGCATCCGATTCTTTCCAAAGTGCGGCGCGCCATCTAATGTCTTAACGTATTAAGACATAGCAAGTCAAATGAACACCTGAAAACACTTAAGACTCCGTCCCTCTTTTCATGAGAGACTGCGCTCATTACAATTTGATACAGACGCCGGAAGGTGTGAGGCAGATGCCAGGGAAACGATTGAAAGAATCACGGGAAAGACAACTCCCGACCGCAAGCGAGCTTAGGTTGCTGCAGATCCTTTGGGAAGGCGGCGAAGCCACGGTTGAGGATGTCGTCAATGCGCACGTCCCGCGGGATCGGCCCAATTACAAGACCACCCAGACGTTGCTGCGCATCATGGAGCAGAAGGGGTTCATCGCGCACGAAAGTCGGGGACGGGTCTTCGTCTTTAAACCTCTAATCTCACGCAAGACAATCGACCAGCAATCCGTACAGGCGTTACTCTCGCGGAACTTTGGCGGCTCCGCAACCGGGCTGTTCCTCAACTTGCTGGAGGCGGCAACCGTCAGGGAAAAGGACCTGGATGAGTTGGAGTCCCAGATCCGGGAGTATCGTAAAAAGAACGAGCCGTCGAGCGGACGTAACCGGAACTAGAGCGCGGCGCTTCTCGTCTCGTGGATGGCGGAGGCAACGCAAAGCGTCAGCAGGCCAGAAATCGGAGGTGACATGCGTCCAGAGACTCAGCTAGCGATCATGGCAGCATTCACCGGATTTCTACTCAAGACGTCCCTGGGTTTCTGTATCTGTTGGGCAATGAGCAAACTTGTGTCCTTCCCTCGAAGACGGTTTCTGATTTGGTTCGGTTTCCTCATCAGCGCGGGATGCTATTGGCTATGGCTGGCGGCAGCTCTTGTGCCCCAAGGATCGCCGCCTATCCCCTTGGAGGTACCTGCGGCTTTGGCCATGACAGCACCGGTCGGCGAGTGGCAGGTCCAGCGCTCCTGGGAGTTTCCCATCTCGATCGTCTTACGGGGTTTGGCAGCACTGTATTTCATCGTATTGGGATACTTCTTCGTCGCGTATATCAAAAAGCATCTTCACCTGCGATGGATACTTCGCTTTACCTATACGGCGCCCGCTGCGATCGAGAACATATTCCGGCCAATCGCGGAGAGTTTGGATGCCGGCAATGTGCGGTTGCTGATGCTCTCGGGGATTCATTCTCCCGCAACCTTCGGTTGGATCAGGCCCACCATTTTGTTGCCGCCGTTTTGCCTGGAACAGAACGAGAGCGAGCTAAGAGACATCTTCCGCCATGAATTGCAGCATGTTCAACGCCGAGATTTCGTCTTTAACGGCATCGCCTCGCTCTGTCGCGCGCTATTGTTCTTTCATCCGGCTGTTTGGTATGCCATGCGCAGGCTCGAATTGGAAAGTGAACTTGCCTGCGATCTGGCGGTCGTCGGCGATTCTCCTGACAGGCGCGCCACCTATGCCGAATGTCTGGTTCGCTTTGCGAGGCTGCATGTAACTCAAGGGCCCACGCCATGGAATCTGGATTTCGCGGGTTCGTCGGTTCAACTCAAAGTGCGGGTTCGCTCGATCCTGACGGAAACCGGAAAAACCCCTGGCTGGTTGCTGGGTTTGCGTGCGACTCTAGGATTGCTAGTCTGCGCTGGATTTTTGGGCGTCGTGCCATCGCTCTTCGTCGTGCTTTCCTATGAGCAGCCGCGGATTGCGCAGCCGGAAAAACCCCAATCGCTCACTACCCACGCCGGTGTTCCTCCGCGGAGGAAACGCACCGACACGGTTCGATTGCATGGGCAGGCTCTGGGAACGCGTCGCGTATTTTCTTCCTCGCCCTCAACCGTCTCAATTTCTCCTCCGGTTGAGGTTGCTATGGATGCAACACCAATTGTGGCGCGCAATTCCGACCCGCTCCTGTCCAGCGAGCCGCAGCCGACGCTGAAGCTGCGGAGCGATCTGGGTGGAACTGCAGCGTCGCACCCTGCCCGAGCCACAGTCATCCTTTTGTCCAGTCAATCTTCTTCTCATCCAGGAAACTCGATCATCACGAAGGGACGCTCGGTCGCGTCGGCAATCACAGCGGCGGCAAGCGAAGCCGTCCGCATCGCTTCTCACGGCAGCGTCCGAGGCGACCATTGAGGCCACTGCTCGTCTCCATCGTGTGGCGGGGTACGCGGACGGAACAGCGTTAGAGCATTTTCACTATTACTATGAACTCTCGAAGTTCAGGGACTATCGTGAGCGCTACGTGAACCACGGGTTCTACGCAGTGGAGACAGCGGGGTTCTCCGGGTTCCTCAGCCGTGCGGCCTGAGTAAGCTTCCACTGGTCTGGCAGCCATGCGGATAGCTCGCTCATGCGTGCCGAGGTCAGGTTGGCCAGCAGCTGCGTGAGATAGAGTTGCGGGTCCACATCGTGTCGCCGTTCTGCCACCGCGCGGATTGCCCACGAAAAAACTGTTCTTGCGATTGAGCACGACGCGCTTTATCTCGCGCTCGCTGATGTTGTTGTCGATGGCCACCGCGCCGTCCGAGCAGAACACGTTCAGTTCCGTCCATTGGCCCAGGGCGGAGTGGATCGCCTCGGCCGTAGATTTTTTGGGCAGCAACTGCTCCTTCCACTCGAAAAGTTCCACAGTTCTTCGATGACGTGTGAATAGCCAGATTCATGCACCCATTCGACTTGGGAGCTGAGATATTCAGCCGGCGGATTGTCCCGAGCCATTTCCATATACGCGCTGATTGCGCCGGGCAGAAACTCATCATCCGCACCGAGAAAGCATATCCAATCTCCTTCGCGCTTCGGTTAGGCCCTTATTCCATGCATCATAAACTCCGTTGTCAGGTTCGCTCGCCCAATACTCGACTCTGTCGTCATACCGGCGCAGTATGTCGACCGTTTGATCAGTCGATCCGCCATCCAGCACAATGTGTTCAATGCCGGGATAATCCTGCTGCAAAACGCTTTCCAGGTAGCCCGCGATGTATTTTTCTCCGTTGTATATGGCTGTAATCGCAGAAACGGAAGTTTGCTTGGCACAGTCTCCTCGCTTGCGGAGTCCGCCGTCAAGGCGTTGGATTGCATCCTGTTGCATTCCATGGCTCCTTCATGGATTGTACCGTTGTCCGGCAGACGGACCGCTTTCCAACCGCTTGAACCCACGACGCCTCCCCGCCGCAGATACAGACGCAGTCCTCCTGCGGCTCCATGGAAATGGAGAGTTGGAAGGCACGATATCGCTTTGTCGTGCTATCGTCAGATACCAGAAGGTCTCCGCGAGCGCTCTGCGTGTTGTCGCATCCGCCTGCCGACAACACGGGAAAACGTGTGCTTTTTCAACCATGTGAATGATTTGGGCCAGCCCAGCATTTACACTACTAGGGTCAACTCAAATGCTACGCAGATTTCTTCCCCTTTTCGCCGCGATGTTGTGTATGGGAACGATGGCGGCGAGCGCCCAGTTCATGGGTGGAAGCTCGACTTCGCAAACGACCGACTGCTCGAGCCCCGCGAGCGCGTTTTCGCCGGAGTGTACGGGCACATCCGCCAATCCCTATGCGACCGGGCAACAATACAGCACGGGACAAGGCGCGTATGGAACGGCAGGCCAGCCGCAGCAGCCTTCGGCCATCGGCGGCAACGGCATCCATCAAAATGTTCCGACATACGTCGATCAGTTCCCATATGGGAACCAGCCATACAGCCCGTACGCAGGCTTGCGGCAGGAACAGCCCCTCACGGAATTTCAGCGGGTAGTAGCTGGCTCCGTTGGGGCCGTGTTGCCCATCTTCGGTGCGAACCTCTTTTCCAGCAACGCTGCTCAGTTCGCGCCCATCGATCGCACTCCTGTTACCTCCGACTATGTCGTCGGTCCGGGCGATCAACTGTTGGTCCGCGTATGGGGCCAGGTCAACTTCAATATTCATGCGACCGTCGATCGCGCAGGCGACGTGTACATTCCGCAGGTCGGCAACGTCGAGGTCGCGGGCCTGCATTTCCAGCAGCTCAATGACTATCTGAAGGACCAGCTTGGCCGCGTGTTTCGCAACTTCGACCTGAGCGTCAACATGGGCCAGTTGCGGTCCATCCAGATCTACGTGGTCGGGAACGCGCGGCAGCCGGGAAGCTATACCGTCAGCTCGCTCAGCACGCTGGTGAACGCGCTGTTTTCCTCCGGAGGTCCCTCCGAACAAGGATCGATGCGGCGGATTGAATTGAGGCGTGGCGGGAAGGTTGTGACGACATTCGATCTCTACGACCTTTTGATCGATGGCGACAAATCGCACGATGCGCCGCTATTGCCGGGCGATGTCATTTACATTCCCGCAGTGGGACCGCAAGTTGCGATCGCGGGCAGCGTCCATGTTCCAGCGATCTATGAGTTGAAGGGAACAGAAACGGCCGGCCAGGCGATTGTATTGGCCGGCGGCCTGGCAACCATGGCGTCCAAGCAAGACGCGCAGTTGGACCGCATCAACTCTCAGGGGGAGGGGGCACGCCAAACGGTCCAACTCGTCTTGGACGCCACGGGAATGGAGACGCCGCTCCGCGACGGGGATATTCTGCGCATCCCTTCGATGGTCCAGCAATTTGACCGGACCGTGATCTTGCGAGGGAATGTTGCCAACCCAGGGCGCTACCGCTGGACGCCAGGGATGCGGATTTCGGACCTGATTCCAGACAAAGATTCGCTGCTTACGCGCGGATACTGGCAGCGGAGAATTGCGCTTGGGCTGCCCGCTCCAGAATATACGCCGTTATTCTCGCCGTACGTCGCCAATCTTCCCAGCCCAACGTCGCAGCCGAGCGCACAGAATGCCAACGGCCCTCAAGGTTACACGACCGGAACATCGGTGGCCGCCACGGAGAATCAGCAAGCCAGCGAACTCGCCGCTTCCTCTGGCGCTGCGCCGTCCAGTGCCGCGGCAGCCGTGGTTCCACCCTCCGCTGCAAAAGCTGCAGCTCAGCAGACAGTCAGCCAGTCAGGAAGCAGTAGCGAGCTTGGCAATGCAAAGACCACCTCGGTTCCGGAGCTGCGATATTATCCTCCGGGGGACCGATTCTCACAGGGGCAGTTTCCCATCAAGAACGAGGTTCTTCGCGTAGCTCCCAGCATCGACTGGAGCTATGCCGTCATTGAAAGGACGAATCCCCATACGCTGGCGACTTTTCTCGTTCCGTTCAATCTAGGGCAGGTCGTCCTCGACCACAATCAGTCGCAGGATATAACGCTCGAACCAGGCGACGTCATTACGGTGTTCTCCACTGCTGATATTCAGGTGCCTCAGGCGCAACGGATAAAATATGTCAGTCTCCAGGGCGAGATTGTCCATGCCGGAATTTATAGCGTAGAACCCGGAGAGACGCTGCGGGATGTCGTCCAGCGCGCGGGAGGGCTGACACCCAAAGCGTATCTCTACGGTTCAGAGTTTCTACGGGAATCGACCCAGCGCCTTCAGCAAGCAAGACTGAACGAATATATAAATACGCTTCAACAAAACATTCAACTGGCAGCCGCCAATGCGGCCGGCTCGATCGTCAACCCGACAGGAGCGGGGGCTCTAGGAACAAGTCTACAAAGCCAACGGGACCTGATTACGACCCTGCGGAAAATGCGTGCAACCGGGCGCATTGTCCTGAATCTATCGCCAGGTAGCCGAGGCGTGAATGATCTGCCAAACTTGCCGTTGGAAGATGGCGATCAGTTTGTTGTTCCTGTCATGCCTGCCACCGTAAATGTGGTTGGGGCGGTGTACGACCAGAACTCTTTCCTATTTCGGCGTGGAGAACATGTGGAAGATTATCTTCGGGCTGCGGGCGGCACGACACGCAACGCGGACACGCGCCACGAGTTTGTCATCCGCGCGGATGGGTCCGTCATCAGCAAGCAAACCGCGGGAGGGACCCTGTTCGCGGGTGGATTCGGCAACAAGTTAGGGTATCCAGGAGATACAGTTGTGATCCCTGATAACGTCAATAAAACGACAATTCTGCGTGGGCTGACCGACTGGTCCGCGGTCATGTCTCAATTCGGGCTGGGATTCGCGGCCCTCACCCTGTTTGGCCTCTAGGGCTTAGCATGACCATGATGCCAACCGGCACCAACACGGAACATGTCTTCACGGAGCAAGAAAATTCTGCGCCAACGCCGCGCGGAAGTACGTCTGATCCAGATGACTCTGTAAACCTGCTGGATCTTGCCCTGGTTCTGGGAGCGCGAAGGCGGTTCATTCTTCTGTTCAGCTTCCTGGCCGCGCTGCTCACCGCCATCGTTGTCCTTATCATTCCGGTGACCTTCACCGCGACAACCACCATCTTGCCTCCGCAGCAGCAAGAAAGTTCCGGGATGGCGATGTTGGGGCAACTCGGCGGTCTGGCATCCCTGGCTGGCGGCGGTGGCGCGGCCAGCGCGCTGGGTCTCAAGAATCCGGATGATTTATACGTTGGTCTCCTGCAGAGCGAGCGCGTCATGGATGGAATCATTCAACGTTTCGACATGATGCGCGTTTATAAGACAAAAAAGTTGAGCGATGCGCGCAAGACACTGAAGTCCAACACGAAGGTCCTCTCGGAGAAAAGTTCTCTGATCAGCATCTCTGTTGAAGACCATGATGCCAAACGCGCCGCGGACTTGGCGAATGCCTATGTCGCTGGGCTGCACGATCTGATGTCCCATCTGGCAGTCACATCGGCGGCACAGCGAAGAATGTTTTTCGAGCAGCAAGTGACGCAAGAGAAAAACAAATTGGCCAATGCAGAAGTTGCTTTGGAAGAGACGGAGAAGAAGACGGGAATCATTCAGCCGCAGGGGCAAGCCCAAGCAGTCATTGCCACCATCATGCAACTGCGGGCACAGATCGCCGTCAGCGAAGTAGAATTGGGCGCGCTGCGCACCTCCGCCACCGACCAGAACCCGGAAGTGATCACGCTGCAATCTCAGATTGCAGCATTGCGGGCGCAGTTGGCGGATTTTGAAAAAGGCCATCCAGAATCCGCTGCCATGGATGAAAATGTCCTGACTCCCACCTCTCAGGTGCCGGCTGCGAGCCTGGAATATCTCCGCGGGATGCGAGATGTCCGCTATCAGGAAACACTCTTTGAATTTATGGCCCGGCAATACGAGATGGCCAAAGTGGATGAAGCCAAACAGGGCCAGCTGATCCAGGTGGTCGATCCCGCATTGGTTCCCGAGAGGCGCTCCTGGCCTCCGCGGACGCTGCTCACGCTGCTGGCCTTCATTCTGGGGGCCATGTTCTCCAGCTTTTGGGTGATTCTACAGTCGGCTTACCAACATACGATTCAAGACCCGGAGACAGCCATGAAGATGCATCAATTGCGCCAAATGCTACGAATCCGCGGTAGCCGCGTTTGATGTTCGACCTCGAAGATTGGCGAGGTAGATACCCCGTCAATAAGATTTCTGGCAGGTTTGCGTACCACCTAATCGACCCGACGGAGATGGCGGAACACGCTGTTGTACGCGAATATCAACGCCATCTCACACACCGCCCTCCTTACTGCGAATTACATTCCCGAAATGGCAGCGGTATATTTCACTTCGGTAAAATAATCTCCTCTCGATTGCGAGAATTTTGGAATTTTTGCCGAGCGGCTGCGTATACTTAAGTTTTCCAGGA
>JAJZKY010000171.1 GCA_021803885.1 Planctomycetota bacterium | reverse complement strand
CAACGGTCTTGAACGCCATCGCCAAATCCGAACCGGGAATGATCGACCGATTGGTGATGCCACCCACCGCAATAACCAACTGATCGTACTGAAATTCATAATTGCGTATTCCAGATCGATGTGCGGCCTTAACGACCTTGTTGGCGATGTCAATTTCAGTGACGTTGGCTTCACAAAAGCGCGCTTTTTTCAGCAGCGCCCGGCATGGACTCACCACGTGACGGGGATCAAGTACGCCGGACCCTGCCTCAAAGAGGAGAGGGGTTACCAGAAGAAAGTTATCTCGACTGATAAGTGTAACTTCTACGGTCGGGTCTTCACGCGTAAGTTTGTCCAACGCACTGGCGGTATAAAGCCCGCCGAAGCCACCGCCGACGACTACAATTCTTGTTTTTAATTTGCTCAGATCGCCCATACTGATGTCACAACTCCTATTAGAAACCAACAGTGTAATGGAAATGCACCACTTTTTGCAAAGGGCAATCATTGGCCAAATCGGTAATTACGAATGATTGCCACCGTCAACTGCATAAAAGCTTTCAAACTTGGGCGACACGGCACCCGCTGTCATTGGCCATGCGCGGCAAGCAGACTTATGCGCGGCCCGAGGATAACTTTCTCAAATTGGCGGCTTGAGAGGGCCTCCGGGGCGAGTTCGGCAAGGATGGTACTGGTTGAAAGTCGCAGCGCCTTCGGGCTTAGCCCAAGTAGATAAGCGCTGTAGATCAGGCGGGAGAGATGCCGCAGATCGGCGGAAGCCACCTTGTCATTGGGTGAATGGAGCAAGTAGGCTCGGAAACCGGTTGGTCGAGTCTGACTTTGTTTGAGTTTGTGCTCAGCGGCGACATAACGCGCCCAAGCTGCACGAAATTGGTCGTGTATGGTGCTTCGCAGCGACCGGTATTCCGGCAGTCCGCGGCGCGTTTTGACTGGTTGGCCGGTTTTTGGGTTGACTACCGGGGCAAGGAACACATGCTTATAAAGCGCGATAAACGCCAGTGTGCGATGGTAAGGCAAGCGAGCGGTGGTGACGTAATAATCAATCAGAGATGGATTTTCGAGTATTAATCCGTCCGAACGTGGAATGTCATTGAACACCGCACGACCATCGCTCAAGGCCAGGAGGTCAGAGAGGGTGGGATTTTTGGCGTTAATACCGGCCGACCGCAACACGGCGCGCTGCGACGAGGAGAGAGTGACCGCGGTTTTAACCCGGGGGATTTGCGGTATTGCGAAGGTGGTAAAGGAATCGAACACGTTGGTGGTAACGGGCCCGGATGCCTGCAAATCCAAATAATACTTTTGGGATGACGTAACGCCGGGAGAAAGGACGGTTGAATAAAGATCGCCGGCCGTTAACCCACCTGCACCGGCATTAAATACATGAACCGTGTAGCCGGGAATTAATCCCCCACCGGTCGGCGTGGCAAACTGCGGATAGGGTGGCCCGCCGGGGGTCGCCGCCGGAAGTGGCACCGGCATGGACGAAAAGTTGATATTTCCTGCGACCACATCCACCCCATCGGGCTTGGTTTGTGAATTGCTGTGTAATCCACGGGGAGTCAGCAGCGAGCCAAACCCGCGCGTAAGCATATTAATGGTCGGTGCGGTAACCGTCAGATTGCCAAGTACATTCAGATCACCGAGATCAACGGTGGAACCGGATATTGCCAGTGAGCCTAGGCTTGTCCATTTTTGATCACGGCCCATGGTGACAACGCCACCATTTATGCTCACGGAGCCACCGCCAGTTGAGACGATGGTGGCGGCATCCGGCACGGCGGCACCCAGGCCCGGCACGATTGGAGAATTGGGATTAAGCAGTACCGTGCCACCACTGACATTATCATTGATGGCCAATAATGATGTCGGGCGGAAATCAAAATTGGTTATCCCGAAGGGGCCAATCATAAGTTGGTTGCTATCTTCCAGAAGCACCTGCCCGCTGGCACGTATGCTCCCATTAACGGTTACATTGTCGCCCTCAATGGTGACGTTGCCGGCATCGGATATTGATCCAATCGTCGCATTGGAGATGACATCGGAGGATGTTGTCCCACCGGACGGCTCGGCGGTAAGTGTGCTGCCATTTTGCAAATCGAGCTTACCCGCCAGAGTCAGCGGTCCTCCGGAATTGGTATACAGCAGCGAGTTAAGCAGTGAAAGATCACCATTGTTATTAATTGTCGATCCAAGGTTTAACGTGCCGAGTTTGGAAAGGATTGTACCTTGACCGATGGTCAGCCCCTGGAGATTGAAATAGGAAGCAGAACCATTGCCAATCACACCATCGACGCCGCCTCCCTGATTGAGCGCGAGCCTGTCGCCGGGTTCGTTGATATCGCCCGCCAGTTGTATGCCCGCACTGCCTGAGGCACCGCTGTCTGTGAGTGTCGTATCGCCATTAAGTATCATGGAGCCGTCGAATATCTGCCCCAGTGAGGTGGTGACGGCATTTCCATTGGGGAGTGCGATCGTTCGGCCGCTGATATTGATACCGCCCGGGGTAATGCCGGTGGTCAAATCGACGGTATCGGTCGGCGCTGATACGGTGAGGATGGATGAGCCAATGATGCCTTGAAACGAGAGCACGCCGCCGGAGACATCCTGCAGCGTGGTGGGCGCAAGGACATTGATTGTGCCGGTGTAAGTTTGACCCGCGGTCGTTTCGATGGTTCCACCATTGAGGTTGATGGTTGCGGGATCGGTGGCAACGGAGAACGATTTAACTTGGATGCTTTGTCCGGGTGATCCGAGGTTTACATTAATTCCGCTGCCCCTCTGAACGATATTCAATGATTCGCCGGTCCCTGTCAGCGGGCCGAGAATATTAATGCCGGTTGAGCCGGTGTTGCCCTCATCGGTCAGGGTGGTGTTGCTGCCGATGGCAACGGCCCCATTGTAGGTTTGGCCGAGGGCTGTCAGGATGGAACCGCCATCGATGTTCAAGATGGATCCATTGCTGACATTGACGACCAATGACCCGAGTGGTGCACTCGTGGAACCGATAGCATTTAACAGATTGATGGCTCCGCCGCCGCTGTTGGTGATGGTCAGCGTTGATGATGTGCCGGGTGTAATTTCGGAATTAATATTAATACTCCCCGAGCCGGTATTCTCCAGCAGCACCGGACCACCGCCGAGTACCAGCGTGCCGGTATATGATTGCGCATTGCTGGATGTTCCGCTGGTAACGATGCTGCCCAGAATATTCACAATACCATTGATGGAAAGTGATCCCAGCGAAATGGATTGACCGGAGGCCCCCAGAACCAGATCACTGTTTGGTGCCGACAGGCTCAGATTGGCCCCCGTGAGATCATTTTGGCCGGTAAGCGAGATGACGGGGCTAACGGCGCTGGCGGAGCCGGTATAAAAGATACTGTAAGGCATCTGGTTAAGCGAAGTCGATGCGACAACGGATTCGGAGCCGAAGAGTGGCGAAGTGACGGTAACAAATTGATTTAATGTGGGAAGATTGCCGTCGGTAATGGGCGATGCCTGCGACACGGAAAAACTGGTTGGCAACTTATTTATTTCGGAGAAGGTAAAAAAGGAAAAATTCGCTGGATAACCCGTGAATTGAGCGTACGGGCTTTGAAGTGCAATCGACCCGGCGGATCCGGTGGCGGTGAAACTCTGGCTATTGGCTGCGATAATGAACGGGCTGCTTCCGCCGGTCGTTATCGCATCTGCGGCTGAATCTGAACTCGTCAGCGCGATTGATTGCGCGGAAAGATTGCCTCCGAGTGTAATGGCTCCGCCAGCCTGCACTGTAAGTGCCGCCAGGCCACCGGATACCAATTGTTGGGCACCGCCACTGAAGTTGACGTTGCTTGTGGCGTTGACGCTGAGAGTCGATGAGTTACCAGTGGTCAACGTGCCGATAAATGCCATCGCCGTGCCCGAGAGCGTGGTGTTTTTATTAACGTTGATGGTGCCCGTGTAGGTCTGATTGCCCGATCCGGTAACGCTTCCACCGCTGAGGTCAATTGTATCAGCCGTGACATCGAGGTTGTAACCACCCGTCGCGACAGCATTATTTAGCGTTACCGCGCCTGAGCCACCATTCAGGCCGACATCCTGGGATAGCGTGACAGGCCCGGTGTAAGTTTGCCCGGAACTGGTAAAGATGTTGGCTCCGCCAAGTTGAATACCACCGGTGGGCGAATTGACGGTTAATGTCGCTAAGGGGCTTGTAGTACTGCCGATAGTTGATGCCAGCGTGATCGGCCCGGAACCTGATTCGGTGAGTGTAAATGCGGTGCTCGAACCGCTTACACCCGCCCCATGAAGCGCAATTCCAATCGCACTGTTATCGCTGAGCGTTACTTGCCCGGAACTTGGCAGATTGATGGCCGGAGAATTCGCACCTACGCCCGAAAAGGTCTGGCCGTTGGTTGTCGTAATTGCATTATCAATATTGATGGCAGTAGCTGCGTTGACCGCCAGGCTTTTGACATTCAGTGCGCCGGTGACGCCGAGCGTTACATATCCGCCATCCGACGTGAGGGCCAGCGCAGTGGTAGCAGGCACCGTGGCTCCACTGTCAACAATCACATTGCCGCCGGTGGATTCCAATGCCAGTGCATTTGCGGAAAATATCGGCAAGTCGGCATCCGTTATGGTGCTGAATTGCTTGAGTGAAATTGACGTCGCCGATGTGGAAGCACTGGAACCTAGTAATTCAACAAGGCCTGTGTTAAAGCCGAGGCTGGCACCCGAACCGCTGGCGGTGTAGCTTTGAACGGGAGAAAAAATGGTTACCGTTCCGCCGCTTGTGTTTGTGATGGGCGTGGACACCGGATCATCCGATAAGAGGGCAATTTGGCCAACGTTGACCAACGAACTTCCGATCTCGATAAGTCCGTCCGCGTTTGTGGCCGAAAACGTGCCTAAAGTCGGCTGGCCCGGTATAGAGCCTATGGCACCGCTAAGATCAATGGTACCGCTGCCGTTTTCCTTTACTGCCAATGAGCCGTTGGGGGCACCCTTGATTGCTCCGAGCTTTATTCCATTGATACCGTTATCCTGTAATGACACGCTTTGATTTGCAGCAATCGAAATGGGCGAATTAAAAATCTGTCCGGCAGTGGTGGCGATGGTTCCATTTCCGGCAAATGCGGTGCTGCCGGTAACGGTCAACGATCCGAGGGCAATTGAATTGGTTGTTGTCGTGGGCAAGGTAACCGTGCCCGAACCCGCTTCGTCGAGCGTCAAATCTGCTCCGGCACTGTTAACGATCTGCGCAATTGAAATGCCAGCAAGGGAATTATCAGAAAGCAGAACTGCACCGCCTTCCAACTGGAGAGAAGTATTAAACTGCTGCCCGTCAGTGGTTGAAATTGAATTGACGCCAGCGGCCAGAATCGTCGGCCCGGTCAACTTGAGTGCCGTAACGCCGGAGATATTTCCATTGAGATTAATGCTTTGAGTCGAACCGGATTCATCCACCGTCAAGGAGTGACTATTTCCTGTTACCGCCCCGACAGATATCCCGTTACCTGCCGTTCCCGAATCGGTCAACGTCGTATCCGAACCGAGTGAGATGGCACCGAAAGACATCGACTGCGAAGTGGTGAATGCGCTGGCAGCGGAGCCGAATATTGATGACCCGGTGACGGAAAGTGATTGGACATCCACGTTGCCGTCGAACTGGATGTCACCCGTAACCCCTTCGGAGATATTCAGTGATGATGTAGAGCCAGTGACAGTCCCCGATAAGAGAACATTGGATGAGCTGTTATCGCTAAGGGAATTGGTTCCCGAAAGGATTATGGGGCCTGCGAGGCTTATCCCCCCGGAGGATGTGATTGAGGCATTATTGAGCGTGATGTTGCCACCATGGGTAGCAGCAATAAAATTATCCAACGGACTTGACGATGAACCGACCGGTCCGGCGATAGAGATGCTGCCGGTACCATTTTCAGTGGCGGAAACGCCAGCACCATTTGCAGTAGTTATTCCATCAATGGATATTCCATCCGCGCTATTATCGGCAAGCACCAGTGAATTATTTGCCACCAGCGGGCCATTAATCGTCAGCCCGGCACCTGTGCTGATGCTGTTATTAAGCTGAAGCGTGCCGCCGGTGCCAGCGGTAAAACTGCCGGTGGTGGAAAATGTCGAGACTGATCCTGTTGATGGAAAATTATTAAATACAAACACTGGCCCGGCGTTGCCCGACGGATTAAGCGACAAATTCGACGCACTGGTCAGTATTGCATTCCCGCCCGCACCACCGCCCGAGCCGCCATTGGTGCCACCCACAACGGCAGAATTACCGGAAAAATAAAGGGCAATGGGTCCGCTGGCATCACTGATTCCCGCCCCCCCCGCTCCGCCCGCAAAGCCATTCAATCCGCTGCCACCCGCGCCACCGCTGATGTTGATGGTTCCCGCCGATGCAGTGGAACCACCTATGGTAATGCCCCCGCCAACTGATGCACCCGCCCCACCGGCCGAACCGTTTACCGTAGTGGCATTCCCACCTGCGCCGCCGCTGATTGTTACCGTCGACGGCACGGCGGTGTCTATTGCAAGGCTGCCAGCGCCGGTGTGCACGGCGTCGCCCCCAACTACCGTGCCCCCCTGTCCGCCAGTTAATGTTACGGAACCTCCGTTAACGGAGAATGTTGCGTTCCCGCCGCCGGTATTTATCATTGCCGCAGGCGCAGCAGTTCCTGTACCAGCTATTCCCACAACAGAGATGTTGCCACTTCCAGTGCTCTCGGCGGTGAAATATCCGCCGCCGGTTTGAACGGGTGCGTCCAGAACGACGGCCTGATTTCCGGAGGACTTTCCACCTGCCACAAGGCTGAGGTTAATCTGCGAAGCACCGAACGGAGCTATTGATTCATTATCAGCGATGTATCCACTGGAAGACGTCACATTAAGTGTGGTACTACCTGCCGAGGAATTGCTGTAGCTGTTGGTTAAAGCATCACCGCCGCCACTGGCACCCAACGCAATACCCCCCCCCGCCGTTTCCTGCATGGTAACGGTGCCTGATGCAAGGTTCATGGATCCCTGATACGACTGCCCCCCACCCGACGTGTAAATGCTGGAGGACAAATTGATAGACTTTGCAGCGGCATCAATCGTCACTCCGCCGAGAGGATTGGTGGAGAGCCCCAGGCCCGCATTGACACTGATGGGTCCCGTGGCTCCAGACGATAATTGCAGAGTTACGTCCAGCGTTGAAGAATTTCCAGTTGGGTCAATATCGCTATTAATTTCAATTGCCGACCCGGTAAGCGTCAGCGTCTCGGCATTGCTCGATTCTATTACAGGGTTGATGGGAGAAGGGTTCGTGGAAGAACCAAGTTCCAATACCCCCAAGGCCGTAACTGACACGTCCACACCACTGTTTGCGTGCCCGGAAGTCCCCGCCAAGGCAGTGTTGATGGTGCCGACATCAACCCAATAGGAAGCGGTTGAATTTGGCGTGGAATAGGTGAGCGGTTTCGTACTCGTGGAGGCCAGCGCGGTGTAGCCACTGGAGGGCTGACTGCTGCTGATGAGAAGATTGACGGGATCGAGCTGCCATAGCCCGGCATGGCCACCACCCGCCCCACCGCTGCTGATGACCGCACCTGAGGCTACCGATAATGCATGCCCGGACGTATCAATGAAGCCACCCGCACCGGACACCAGCGCCGAAGCGTCAATTACAGTTTGGCTGCCGATGCGATCGGTCAGGGCGGCATCCCGGTAGCCATCAGCGGATGTCGGACTTGGCACAGCCCCGATTAAGATTGTTCCACCTCCACCGGGACCATCGGCAGTGATTTGCGCGGGCGCGGTGGATAATGCCCCGGTATTATCTGGTTTAAATCCAATGGCAATGTGGCCAGCCTGAATGCCAATATCTCCGCCCCGTTGGCCCGATGTATTGGTTGAAGCATCAACATGGCCGCTCACGAGTGCTACCGACTTTGCGCCCGCGGCCTGAATCTGAATTTGCGTCGCATGAAGCGTGCCGGAATTCATGATGCCTAGTGCCAGGGCACTGCCGGCACATACCAGTTGATCGCTTTGGGCGACGGCCTGCCGGGCCGTGCGGTTAGCGTCGCCCGCCGAACCCGCCGGCGTGGGGGATTCGGCGGCTGCATCGGATAGTTTGACCGTTATGAGGCCGCCAATTCGCGTCAGATAAACATCCTTGGCGGAGGCGAGAATAATAGAGCCATCAGGTGCGTTGATTGAACCATCATTGATAACACTTGCACCGAGAAGACTCACAGCGCCGGCGTTGATTTTCCCCAAGTTGGCGACGGCTCCGCTCAGGCTGGT
>JAJZKY010000170.1 GCA_021803885.1 Planctomycetota bacterium | reverse complement strand
GGGCATGATTCGGAGCGTGATAAATTGCAATGAACGCAACACTGGCGGCCGGGTCAGCGGTTGGGGGTGATGTCCGAATAATCCGGTATGAAATAGAGCGGCTTTTCCGCCTTTCCGCCACGCCACGTGAACCACCGCATTGCTGCGGCCGGCATTATAGAGGCGGACCATCAGTCCGCCATGCGGATCGGGATGGCAGGCTTCCACCAGCACATTCGATGGTGTTACGGTCAACATCGGTGCAAAGACTTTGGCATGAGGAGCAATCAACGCGGTAACCAGCGGCTGCTGGGTATCAACGCCGAACCGCTGGGCCGCCGCCTGAGAAAAAGCGCCGTGCGGTCTTAAAACATAGTGAAATACCGTCATGCCGCTTTGGAATGCTCTATAATTGGTGCGCCAATAATTGTTCATGACATAGGAGAAAACCGTAGAACCGGCGGCCACATGAGGCGGGGAGGGTTGTCCATGCTCCACGGTTACCGAGGTGATGCGCCCGACATCAAACATCGGCGCATCGATGCTGGCCCAGGTAACGCCAAAGCGGTGGCTTGAAACATCCACCCATCGATTTTCCGTAAAGGAATTCTTGTGCGCCCATTTCAGTTGGTCCTTGCCCAACTGTATGACCGACCATGGTTCATCGTAGCGGACGATGCCATGGCTGATCGCAAAGGGAAAACCCAGGTAGACTGCTTCGTGTTCCGGATAGACCTGCTTTTTATCCAGCAGGTCAGAGATATAAACTTCTTTCCTGCCTGCCACCAGCGAAATCCGGCGGATCAGAATATGGCAGCCCGGCGCAGATGATCGAACTTCAAGTTCTGCCACCAGCGGGCCGTCGGCAAGAATCCGAATCGCCGGTCGGCCGCTGCGCAGAGTCTGCGTGTTATGGGCACCCAGCAGATAAATATAATCATTGAGCCCGCGTGCTGCCGCATTGTTCTCATTGACCAGATTCCCGGCAATTCCCTTCACATACATACTGTCAATGGCACCGGTGGCGGAACTCACGTGCAACCGGATCAGTCCGTTGGACAGCGTTGTTCCGCTGGCCCGCGCGGGTATTAAGTCAGGGAAGGCGGCAGGGGCGCGACCTGGGGCGACATAATATCGCCGCGCCGCCAGGCCCGGTATATGACGGGCCAGAAACACCAGCGACTGATCAGCCATGCGCTGGCATGGAACCGGCTGATTCCTGGCGTTCATCACATGAATGCCGCGCACCCAGTGCTTCCAGGATCTCGGCGGCACTGCTGGGGTAGAGCCATGCCGCACCACCAGTGCTCCCCGCGCCAGAGCCAGCGCCGGCGGTACGGTAACCAGACTGCTGCGTCTCCAGTTGCAGGTGTTAAACACGCCAAACCACGGCGACCAGGCCGGCGCGTGCAGCGCGTGCTTCACATGCCGTCGCAGTACATTGGATAAATGCAGCGCTCGCCGGGCGTAGCGCTTTTTCCACGCCCATTGTTCCCGGGTAAAAGTGCGATAGGGTCGGGTCCAGGCGCAGTCCGCGCCCCAACTGTGTTCATCGAAAAGCAGCACATCCTGCCATGCCCGGTCGAAATCGCCCGCCGGATAGGCTGGTGCCTGAAGCATGGACCATAGCATCTGGTCTTCGGAAAGCCTGTTGCCGGCCCGGCGGTTCATCGCGGTGGCACGTGCCGCTGACGCGGCTCCGTCTTCCCAGTAGCCGTTGTAATCTCCGGTATATGCCGGCAGTTTCCGTCCATATTCAGCCACCAGTGCGCGGAATGCCTGCCGGGTTGTCGCAATCACCAGGCGCGGTGAAGCATGGCCCGCATTCCATCGGGCGACAAACCGGGACAGGTTTGGATCCGGTGGACCGTTATCACCAATCGTCCAACGGGTATAAATCATCGAATATGGGAAGTGCGGAAAATCGGCGGCAAAATCGTTAATAAAATGCCGCAGGGCCGCCGCATCGCGGTGGTAATTCGCCGACATGCCACCGGGCCGATGCGGAGCGAAAGCGGACTGATATCCGCGGCAGCTCTGCCACACCAGCACGCGGCTATGGCCCGATGGAGACAACCAGTAAAAGGGTTGATTGTTCCATTGCTGCGAGTACCCGCGGTTCGGACCCCAGGACCAGTATTTAACCCCGGCTTGATGCAATACCGGCACCATGCCCCAGGTGTACGCCGGGACATCGCTGATCATCGCCGAGTCAATCGATACATGACAGGTTCGCTCGAAATCTTTGGCATAGGCGATGTAATGCAGCAGTTCTTCCGGCTGGCATAGACCGGTTAATTCATTGTCGTACAACGCGTCAAGCCCGATATGGCCGTCGGCGACAGCCGCGAAAAAATCCTTTTTTTGCTTGGGCGTGGCGATTTTCATAAATTGCCGCGCTTCAATCATACATTCCAGGTTCCAGCGGAACTGCGCGTCCGGCGGTTCATGGCGCGTTTCTCGAATCAGCCTTAGCGCCTGGATGATGTAATCCGCATGCAGCCGCAGCGCCACCGGCTGGTAGTATTTAAACCCGACATCCGTATGTGAATGCGGAAGTATAAAAATGGTAAATGGTTCAGGTGCCGGAACCCTCAGCACGCAGCGCACCGCAGGGTGTCCCGGAATGGAAATATCCAGCGGCAGTGATCCCGGCTTGTGCGGTCGTGGTACGGAAAGCGTGTAACGGCGCAGTCCGGTTTTCAGCATTAATTCCGTGCTTCCGGCACCGATGTGAACGATCCCGTTAGCCGCTTTGCCGATGCGCAGAATATGTAATTGAACCCTGATTTGGTTCGATCGCTGGGCGATGTACCGTGAATCCGTCGCCGCGTGTTCAAGTACGACAGTATTGTGCACAACAGCCAGCCGGTCCGCACCGGGCGCATACAGGGCCAGCGAATGGTAAATACCCCACGATCCGGCCGTTGATCGGATCCGGATCAGGTTGTCGCCGACATGCAGTGCCGATGCGGGAAACACAGCGCGTAGAATATAGGGCCGGCCCTGCCGGGGGTGTCCCATCAGCGGCGCATTGGATCGTCCGCGCGGTGTCCGAAATACATGGCTCCACGCGTCATTGATCTGCATGCGAAATCGGGGTGGGTGAGCCGGTTGCAGGGCGGCAAAACGCACTACCAGCGTCGCCCGGCCTGCCGCTGCCTTTGTCAGGCCGAAAACCACCACAAACGTGTGCTGCCGATGACCGGCCCAGCCGTCCTGCGGTCCCGGCTGCACGTAGGGCCAGGACGTTTTCGGATCGCTCTTGCCGATAACCAGAAAGCCATCATGCTTATAATGCCGCCAGCCGTCCGGTGCCAGGGCAAAGGCCGCGTCGGTCCATGGTGTTGATGTTCCGCCAATATGCCACAGTTGCTTCATCGCGCCGCCGGTCGGCGCAGCTTTAAGCATAATCGGCCAGGTTAACAGTATCAGAACCGGAATCACAAGCGGCGCAATGGCCCGCCCCATCCATCGGATGCCGGGCCAGAGGCATAAGCACAGGTGATCGGGCAGCTTGATCAACCGGATAGCGGATGTATCCACCATTTGACGTTGATCACGCATGATTGCTTACTCGCTGTTACAGCCTCACCGCCGCCGGATTGGCCGGTATTGGCATCGCCTGGTTCGGCGGGGACCCAGTGCGGCTGTTGCCGTGCGGTAGTTGGTGAATTCCAAACCCAGCCGGCCGCGTCCCGCGGAACCGCAGCATTCGTTTGCGTGCACTTATCGGCTCAGCGACGGCGGACGGTCCGCCGGTGCGGCACCCCAGGACTGATCCGGTTGCGCACCGAGATCAAACGTCAGATGCCCGCCATGGGTAATGGCACCGACTGGCAACCAGCAATGGTGCTGCGGCCGGCCATTGAGTTTCACGCTTTGGATATACGGTGTCGACGCCGGTTCAGCCGTAGTGGTTATGACCAGGTGTTTTCCCATATACGGTGCCCGCAGATGCACCACAATTTTCGGAAACACCGGGCTGCAAAGTTCATACGCGCCGCTGGCCGGGTCGACGGTGTAAAGGCCCATCATGCTCATGACCGCCCACGATGACATTTCGCCGCAGTCGTCATTACCCGGAACACCGTTGGGAGACAACGTATAATTCTGCCGCAATATCCGGCGAACCACATATTGTGTTCTCCACGGTTCGCCGGAAAAATTGAACTCGAACGGGGCCTCCAGATCCGGTTCGTTATACGGATTGTAATACTGCGGTGCCCAGCGGGGGGTGCGATAGGCAAAAAAAGCGTCAAGCCGCTTGTTGAACCGTGCCTGGCCCACCGCGTGCACCAGCCAGGCCATATCGCACGGTGCCAGCCATTGATACTGCCAGCCGGACCCTTCAATAAAGCCATGCCAGTACTGCGCAGGGTTAAAATCCTTGACCCATTGACCATTGGTCAATTTGGGGCGGAAGAAGCGATCGGAATGATTAAAGACATTGCGGAAGTACAAGGCCCGCTTATAGAGAACATCCGCCGCCTGCGTTTTGCCCAGCGCTTTGGCCAGATCGTAAAGCGAGGCATAGGCAATGCAATCTTCCTGAAGCTGCGATACCGAGCCATACCGCACCTTATCATTCGGCACATAGTGCAGTTTGTTGATCCACTCAATGCCAGCTTCCCCTTTGTACGCATGCCCCGGCGGGGGAGCCTCGGTGGCGTCCTTGTACATCCCCTGCCAGGCGGAATGGATGTCAAAACCGTGCAGACCATCCAGATATGCGGTGCACATCGCTGTGGTCAGGGGGCTGCCGCACATGACATTGGTGTAATGATTGATCTGCGGCCATCGGCCGATCCAGCCGCCCTGCTGGTACATCAGGACAATGGACTGGCACATATCTTCCATTCGCTTTGGCGCAATAAGCGCCAGCAGCGGCATTTCACTGCGGTATATATCCCAACCCGAATAGTTGCAGTAAACCTCATGGCCCGCAGGGACCTGGTGAATTTTGCCGTCAAAGCCCAGATAACGACCATCGGCATCACTGAAAATGCTGGGCATTAACAGGCTGTGGTACAAAGCTGTGTAGAATTCAATGCGTTGCGACGGCTGTCCGCCGAAAACGTGAATAACGCTTAAAGCACGGTTCCAGGTGTTGAATGCGGCCTGGCGAATGGCGTTGAAACGTTTACCCGCGACTTCCTGTTGGAGATTGTTCTTCGCGCCGGCCAGATCAACATACGAAATACCCACACGCACGGTCACGGATTGCGGCTGTTTCGACCCCGGCCAACTGACATAAGCGCCCACCCATTGATTGTGTCGGGTCTGCCGGATACTGCGGGCATCGGCATGAATGGTTCCCGCCCCATGGGTTCCCCGCCATACGCCGCTCCAGCCAAAGGGTTTGCTGAACTGCATGACGAAATGCACCTTGTAGCTCTGACGGTTGCCGCAGAAGCAGTGATTAACCACATAACCGGTGATTTCGTGATCATTGACGATATGCACATGTGAAGCCACCGTGAAATTCAGCGTGTGGCTGATGGGAATGAGAATATTGGCCTGTTTGCCGGCGGGAAAGGTGAACTTGGCCAGCCCGCAGCGGTCGGTGGCGGTGAGTTGGGCATTAATGCCCCAGCGCAACAGTTTCACCCGGTAATAACCGGGTGAGGCGGATTCATGGCTGTGGGAATAAGCGGACTGAAAATTCTTGACTTGCGTATGTACCGCACCGGTGGTGGCGGTAAAGAACACATCGCCCTCGTTATCACATCCCGGTCCGCTCATGTGCGTCATGCTGAAGCCCTGAATGTTCCGCTGATAATAGTGATATCCAAAACCGCGCGATTGGGTATCCGGGCTGAGTTGCACCATGCCGAACGGCATCGACGGTCCGGGAAACAGGTTAATGCTGCCGCCCGGACCATGGCCCGTTCCAATGAGGGGATGAACTTCCGCCGCCGGCGCATAACTGGAACTGCCGGTGTTTCCCGTCATGACATTCATCACGTTGTCGTTACGTCCCATCGCCGTTGCGGTTGACTGGCCGGTGGTGGTGCTGTTGTTGCTGCTGCACCCGCTGGTAAGCGCAAAACCGAGAACGCCCATAAGCAGCATCGCGCCCATCCGAACAGCGCCACGTTTACAGCGCAAGTACATCATCGCCGCAACGCCGCACCGACTGGCACAGGAACAATTGGATTGCATGGTTCGCACCTCATCATTCATTACACGGTTCTCCTGAATTCATGTTTCCATAACCACAGCCGCGGACCGTCGCGGGATGCGCAATATACCGTTGGTTGACGCGGCCTGAGCTTGTTCCGAGCATCATCACTCCTTCTGGCCGCTATCAGATACGAAGAAAATCCCGATCCAGTGCAACCGCACGAATGGCGGCTGCACTGGCGGGACATCTGCTGCCTGAGTAAATTGAATCTTCCATTGTCCGGATTTCAAGTGTTACCCCATCACTGACAAGCCACAATGTGTACGAAGCAACTGCAACATGTCACCATGCGCCGGTTACCACATTCTGCATCGGCTTCATAACAACGTCAAATGGCGGCTGATATTGCCTCCAGTCTTGAAAGTCATACCGCAGATCGGTCTGCGGTGCCGCCGCCGCAGTGCCGATACCCTGGTAGGAATATTTGTAATAGCTGTAGATGTTATCTTTGTTTTCACCGCAGTAGGGGTTGCTTTCCCAGTCCACATGCGCATCAGCGAAGCCGACATTTTCACCTGCCCCGTCATGATTGCCGGAGTTATACACATAATTGCCGTACGTGTTGGCTGTCGGAAGAATCGTCGTGTTGCGGTATTGCGTTCCCAGGGAGGGGGACGATCCATTGGGATCGGGGGCCATGTCCGCAATCACCGGCAGATTGGCTCCGGACTTGGACGTCCAGAATGTTTCGGCGGCACTGGCTTGTGCCACTGGCAACCCCGTTAAAGCCGGTGCCCATGGTTGCGACATGCTGTAGCTCAGCCCCGCACTCGACGGATTGGATAAATTCCATGTTCCGGCCTTTTCAAAACCGAAATTGGGAAATACGCCGCCGCCTGGCGCGCCGTACTCCAGCGATGGCGTTCGTGAGAATTGGTCGGATGGGCAGATAAAGTTTTTTGGCGAGCAATATCCCATCAGCACCAGCAGATACATGGAAGCTTGAATGGACCCCGTGTTTGCCGCCGGCGGACTGCTTTTTCCAACCAGATAGAACCAGTCATCCGCTACTCCAACCGGTGGTTGCGCCGGGCTGTACCAGGGGCCGGCTGGCCGGCCTGATCCCATCCGCATCTGTCCGCCGTAGGGGCCGGGGGTACACGGAAATCGCGTACGATTGGCCTGGGCATAAACCACCATGCTTTGCGCGATGCTTCGTATATTGGCGGCACATACGCTCCGGTTCGCCAGCTCCTTGGCGCGTCCCAGCGCCGGCAGCAAAATGGCGATCAGCAACGCGATGATACTGATAACCACCAGCAGTTCGATGAGGGTAAACCCCGTGCGCCTGGCTCGAGAATGAAAACCACCCATATCGGATTCTCCTGTCTGTGGGCTTATGCCTGATAAAAATAAGCCGCAACTTCTGGTCCGGTCCCGATACATCGGGAAAACCGGCATCGCCGTCCGCGGCGATGCCGATGTCAAACTCGTGTTAAGCATTCCGACGTTTTCGGCTCATCATCAGCAGGCCGAGGGCCGCACAGAGTGTCAACGATCCCAGCGCTGCGGGTTCGGGAACCGCCGATGCCGATCCGCTGACGGCGAAAATCTCCGTGATCTTCGCGGCCGAGCCGGTAGAGACGGAAGAGGCGAGGTCGAATGTAAGCGAATCCAGCGCGCCATAGCCGGAGGCGTCCACAAAACTGCCGCCGTTGATGCCGAGATGGGAAATATTCAGCACGGTTTCATACATCCCGGGATTGCTCGGCAGGCCGTTGACGCTCTTCGATGATATGGCGTTGGTAATGTTGATTCGTCCCAGTCCGTTCAAGGCCAGGCCGAAAGGATTGCCATCGGGTGTGGTACTGTCAATATTGCCGCTGTACCAGTCCAGGGCGGCATAGTCGGTGGTAACGCTCTGGCCGTTGGCGAAATTAAGGGTCACCGCGCCGACACTGTCGTGGGCCGCTCCAGCACCCATGGCCAATATGGCCAGTGTTGAAAAGGCCGTGGGATTCGCCAGCGTCATGGTTCCGGAGGTGACTGCGGAAGTCAGTCGCAATACGTTGTTGGTATTGGTGTAATGCTGGAACTGGAATGTTGTGACGCCATCGCCGTTGCTGAGAAAATCATGCGAAGTGGGAAGGCCACCCTGCACCGCGCTGCCGGCAACCGAGAGGCCCGCT
>JAJZKY010000169.1 GCA_021803885.1 Planctomycetota bacterium | reverse complement strand
TAGAATGGCCGCTCCCATGTCCTGCTGTGCCCCCGGACTCTGGCCCAAGACACAACTGGAAGCATCGTAACGGGCCGTGAGAATAATCAGGGATTGGTGCGGTGTGGAGTTGCTGGTTGAAGTGGCTGCGGCTGGCGGAATAAGACAAAGCAGATTTTCGCCGATGCGGTGTACCCACTGGGCGTGCCATTGAATTTTAAGTTGCCGGATTTTACCGGAGCGTATGGCCGCCACCACGCCCGCATGCTGGGTATAGAATCGTGGAATGGTTACCGGGACGGTTGTGGTGGTGAGGGCAAAGTCGGGGAAGGTGCTTTTGGTGGAGCCGAGAAAAATGATGCCGCGGGCGCCCAGCCCGGCTATGGTGACCCAGTTGTGAGCGCCGGAGATATCCATGGCCACCCAGGCATGAGCAATTTGAAGTCCGCGCAGCTCCGGCAATCGGCCGTGCCTGACATAGACCACTCTTGCGGTATGGGGCTGGTGATTGGACAGCGCCGCAAGTTGCCCCCCACAAGGGCGCATGAGATAGAGTCGGATGGGGGTGCTGGGATGTTTTGGTTCGATTGCTTGGCAAAATTGGGTTTGCGGCACCGCCATGGAAAACGGTTGACGCCACACCGCCTTGCCGGTGGCGGCAGTGAGTTTTTTGGCATAAAAAGTGGCCGTTCGTTGGGCTCCTAGAGTGCCGGCTGAGCGGTTGGAACCGAAACTGGCGACGGTTTTAACATTCTGGTAAATGGCGTGTACCGAGGCGGGGATGGTCTGGGTGGATGGCCTGGAGGAGCGAGGCTGAGATGTGGCTGCGGCCCGGACGTTACCGGAGGCTGGCGGTGTAGCGGTACCGGCAGCCGCACGGGCGCTCGGGGCGCCGCCACCGCATGCCAGACATAAAGTGACCGCAATTTTCCAGATCAATTCTGGCTTTGGCATAAGTAAATCCGACTCGTCCTTGGCCGCTGGCGTCTACGGTGTGGAGATGGTCCCACGCGGTTGTATAAATATCAAGCCTGCCCGGCCTTTCTTTAAGTTCCATATGATCTTGCGAGCTTGGCCGTGGGCTTGTCCATGGTTACTGCTGACTACAGCCTCGTGACCATTTAAACCTACGGCGATCGCTTGCTGCTCAAGAGTATTAAATTTCATCACATCGGCGGTCATGCGAATTCCCATGATTTCCAGGGCGGCAGCCTGCGCCTGCACAAAATCGAGTTTCAAGGGACCGCCCATGCCCAGTTCCATCGCGCTGGTCTGGGTTGGCCGAGGCCGAGTGAGCCGGGCCATCAGCCGTTGGCAGTCCAGCAATATCAGGCCGGCCCGCCGGGCGTTTCCCGGGGCGGCAGGGTGCTGGGCCTGTTTGGCGGCGTCAACGGCCCCAAACATCGCTGCCTGCAAGGGGTGCAGCGGTTGATAGACCATGCGTACGTGCCCTCGCAGGGACAGCACGCCGGTGGCTCCGTGGTATCGGAGGCTCTGCGACCACGCGAACGCACTTTGCCCCCGTGGCTGGTGAAGGGCATTCGCATGGGACGTTTTTGCGGCCGCTTGACGCTGAGCCGACGATTCTCCCCGATAGTCTTCCAGCGACATCTGACCGGGGCCAGCAACAGTCAAACGCCGAAGCAGGGCATTGTAATGCAAAGAATTGCTTTGAAGATACAAACGGGTTTGTAAGAGGCCCCGCGGATTAAAACTGGCGTTCAGGGCGTGTAGTCGACGACCAGCCGCAGCCGAGGCCTGCAAATCGACCAAACGCAATTGGTCGGAAACATCAGGGTGAGTGGACTTGGGGCGTGCGAGCAAAATGGCGAGTTGATGGCACGCCAGGCGGCTTTGCTGGTCTGGCCGGGAGAGGAGCTTGGCCCTGACATGACCGATAAACAGGGCCTGGTGCGTGGTGCCGAGGTAGCGCATGGATTTTCGCCATAGAATCTGGACCCCCGGTTTCACTGCGCCGTTGGCCGATTTTTTTCTAAGGATGACAAACTTTCCTGGTCCGCGGGCACGAATGGACTGGGCTTTTTGCTGCAGCATCAGGTTCGGGCCTGCGATGAAATTGCCTTGTTGAGCAATGGTGGCCCAGGTGGAGGAATCTGCAGCAGGTCCGCCGGTTAAGTGAACGATTCCCGTGCGGCGATCTCCGGACATGGCAGCGGCGGTGGCCACAATGGGCCGGCCCATGTTATTGATGCGCAGTTGCACTCCCTGGGCCGCACTAAACCGCGTGACGGTGAAGCGCTGCGCGGACACGGAGGAATGGGCCAGGTGATGCGCTTGAACATGGCTTGGAGCAAGTGCAGCCGTTAAATGGGGTGTAACGATCCGATAAATCACGGACCCTCGGTTGGCAGCGGTCTGGACCAGTTTCAAGTGGACATGGCCGATGGCCACGAGGCTCTGTGGCGTTAGTGTTTGGTGGCCGGGCAGGCGGGCAGATTGAATGACCAGTTGATGGCAGGTCATGCGGCTGCCTTTGACAGATGCACCCTTGGCCGCGGCGATTTGTGAAGTCACCAGCACGTGGCCGCGGGCCAGTAGGCGCTGCAATGCCTGTGGCTGGTGCGCCAGACCAGAGGCGGTGAGCCAGGCGGCCAGTTCGTCACCTTGGATGGAAAGCCCGGCACTTTTTACCTGGGCTTTTCCAAGCAGAATTGCGCGGCGAAGTTCCAGGTTGCTGCGGCCCGGTTGACGGGAATCCAGGCTTGGCGCGAGTTGGAGGTCAACGGATTTTTGCCAAGTTGCGTGCCAGTCGCTGCCTGTTGCGGCGTGCGGCATGCGGCGCGCAGCCGTTCCTGGTCCGGCCAGAAAGACCTGGTTGGTTAAACGGTTGAGCGTGAGCTGGGCACAATGGGCCGTGCCGAAGTGAGAGCTTTTTAAGGTTACCGCGGCGCCCGGGGCGGCCAGGAGTTTAAGAATTTGCGGCTGGGTTTGATAGGTCATTTCCTGGGCCAAGGCGGAAATGGTTTTGCCATCGGTCATGCGCACGGGATGGCCGACCTGGCCGCGGGCCTCAAAAAAAATGTCTTTGGGGCCAAGCAAATGAGTGCGGTGGGGCAGTTCCGGCCGCATGATCATCGGGCCATTCCACGTGAGAAACAAATCATCGGCGTGGTTGGAGGGAACCCGTGGCGCCGTTGAGGGCGGCGGGGCGACGGAGGGGCCGGGCGCCACGGTCTTGGTGGGCGTGGGTGGGGGCGGCGCGGCAGAGCCGGTACCAAAATAAATGACAAACCGTGGGGCCTGAATCTGTTGTCGGCCGAGCAGGGCCTTCACGTGGTCTATAAAATCGAGCCGATAAACCACGGGGGCGCTGCTGGCGGATGCCGATGGAGAGGCTGATTTTGCTGGAACCACCGGACCGGTGGCCGGTTTTGCGGGTGGCGCGCCGCCGACCACCAGGGGAGAGGCGGCTGAGGTTGTCGCAACACCGCCGGGGTTGTACGCGTGGCGCAACACCAGCCGAATACCCCGGTCAATGCGCAGGTAGGTTAGCTTTTTATGAGGCAGGTTAATTTGTGCAGTCAGCCCCACGCCATCGAAGTCCGCCTGGTCGCTGCGCAGGTGAATGGCTCCGGAACTTTTGATAACGCCCTGTTGATAATTAAATGAAACCGGGCGTGAAAACTGAATTTGCATCTGTTGAGGCTGGCGTTTGCGTACCCCGGGAATAAAGGATTGCACCGGCCCCATGGTGATGGTCGGACGTCCAAAAAGCTTGCCTTTGCGTGGGTAAACGTGGCTGGACATGGCCCCGCCGACCTGATTCACATATACATCACCCATGTCGCTGGCAATAATGGTGGATTGGTTGCCAGAACTGAAAAACTGCATGCTGGGTTCCGTGAGCAGATAACGGCCATTGCCTTTGGGAAGAGCCTGCCGGGCTCGCAACACGTATTCAAGTGTGCCTTGGGGGCTGCGTACTTCCACCACCAGGTGGGCCATGCCCTTGGTTTTGTATACCGGAATCGGATGAACAGGTCGATGGCTGATTCGCCAGTCGCCGGATCCGAAAAAGTCACCTTTGATCCATGCAAAAACGATGACCACCACCAGCAGCGTGACAAAGTATAGCAGGATTTTATTTTTCATTCTTGATCACATCTTTAGCAATGATCTGACAGGCAGTCCATCAGCTTTCAACCGGTGTACTTGGCTATTACTTGCTCCCAGAGGTTCATCTGTTTGCAGAGCCATTCGATGGCATCACGCACGGCCCCGAATCCCCCGGGAGCGGCAGTCACATATTGGGCCACACCCCGCACTTCCGGCACGGCGTCGGCGACGGCTATGGGGCAACCACAGCGCCGCATGACCGGCAAGTCGGGCAGATCGTCGCCGACATAGGCGACCTGTGCATCTTGCAAGCCCAACTGCTCGAGTAAATCCCCATACACTTCCAGCTTATTGGTGACATTTTGATACACCTGGGTAATGCCCAGTTCTTCGGCGCGGTGCTGTACCACCTGGCTTTCCTTGCCGGTGATAATGGCCACCTGTCGGTTCAAACGCCGCCACATCACCAGTCCTGCCCCATCACGGACATGAAAGCGTTTGAGCTGCTGGCCGCTGTCATCACGGATGATCCCGCCATCGGTGAGTACGCCATCCACATCAAGAATCAGCAACTGAATATCAGGAATCATCAACAACTCCATCTGAAATATAAATCAAATCTTGTACCCACAGCCTTTTGGGGCTGATTAAGCCAAGCGGCCTTGGCTATTCTAACACCCGCAGGGCCACCAGATCCTGTACATCAATAAGCCCCAACGGGCGGTTAGACTCATCCACCACGGGCAATTCATCAATGCGGTGGCGGTTTAGCAGGGCCAAGGCCTCGCTGGCCAGCGCCTGATGCCCAATGGTCTTGGGGTGAACGGTCATCACTTCGGCAATGGGCATCTCCAGCAGATTGGCATATTGCCCGAGCTTGCGGCGAAGATCACCATCAGTGAATATGCCGGCCAGAGCGCCTTTCTGGTTCACCAGGATCACGGCGCCTGCCCTTCGGCCCAATGTCTTATCCTGGGCGAGCACCTGCCGGACTGTAGATCTCATGGAGGCCACCGATATGTTCTTGCCCACCACAAAGCTCATGGCATCGCCCACGCGGAGCAATTTTCGCCCGAGCGATCCGGCTGGGTGAAAGGCCGCAAAATCTTCAACGGAAAAATGCCGAAGGCTCATCACCCCCAGCACCATGGCATCGGCGACGGCACTGATACAGGTTACACTGGTGGTGGGCGCCAGGCGCAGAGGGCAGGCTTCTTCCAGCCCACCCAGGCCGATGCAGATATCCGCCAGCCGCCCCAGCGAGCTGGAGGCCTGACTGGTGATGGCGATGGTGGGCACGCGCAGGCGTTTCAAATGATCCATCAGGCGGATTAATTCATCCGTTTCTCCCCCATAGGAAAGCAGCAGGGTTAAATCCTGCCGACGCACCCTGCCTAAATCTCCATGCAGGGCTTCCACCGGATGCAGAAAATGAGAAGGTGTACCGGTGCTGGCAAAACTGGCACTGATGCGCTGGCCTGCCAAGCCCGACTTCCCCACGCCGCTGACTACAAGAACCCCAGCGGAGTTGGGCCCCGTCCGCTCATGAATAAGATGAATCGCCCGCACCAGAGTTTGATCCATGCGTGCGGCGATGGTCAAAAGGCTCTGGGCTTCGGATTTTATAATCTGCCGGGCATCCTTCAGGAGGTTGACATCCGAACGAGCGATTGTTTTCTTGGTCTTGCGCATCAGGGTAACGATAAACGATTCAAGCAACGCTCGCCAGTGTCATCACGTTCTGGCTGCCGAGCATTGAACAGCTTCCGCGAGCGCCTCATTTGTAGACGTGACAGAGCACTAGGGTTTGGCCGGCGGAAGATCATCCGGCTTAGGCTCGGGATCTGCGGGCCGACGTTGGGCCGCTATGCCAAAGACAGTCATCAGGGCTCCAAAAATGAAAATCACAATGCCCCAATCGAAGTTGACGTTATAGCCCTGCACCAACGTCGGATGCAAGTAACCATAGACCAAGAGAATCGCGCCGACGAGTACAAAGAAAATGCCTACAGGCAGGCGTAAATCAATCATCGGATGATCTCCTTCATACATACAATGCGTGTGCAAAACTCACGGCTGCGGCACTAAGCCGACCGCCTACCAAAACAGGTAGTTGAGAATTGCTGTGGCAATCAATATCACGATTCCAAGGAATACCGGACGCTTCCACAATGGCAGTGCTGGATCTTCTGCGGGTTTTGGAGTCAATTGATACACCAATCCCACCATGGCTTCCTGGGGCTTTTTGGCGGTGGCGCGGCTGACCAGCCAGGTGGTCGCCAGACCACAGGCAAACGCCCAGAAGGCCCGCCAGAAATTGCCGGCTTGCGGCGAGTTAAATTTCAGAAAGTCACTATGAGGAAAAAGGGTCTGTTGAAAATGAGAGCATATCCAAAGTCCTACAGCCGCCAGCACGCCCGCTATCAACCCCCAGAATCCACCCCAGGGCGTGGTGCGCCTGGAAAACATGCCCATCAGAAAAATGGCCAGCAAGGGCGCGTTGACAAAGCCAAAAATAGTTTGCGTAAAATCCATGATGCTCTTGTCGGAACCGGCCCAGTAAGCAGTTCCAACACTAAGTATAACGCCCAGTACGGTAATGATTCGGCCCACCCAAAGGTAATGGCGATCGGATTTATCCTTGACCAGGTAGGCGCCATAGATGTCATAGGTGAAAACCGTGTTAAAAGCGGTAATATTGCCGGCCATGCCGGACATGAATGACGCCAGGAGAGCTGTCAACCCCAGCCCAAGCAGTCCGGCGGGGTAAAACTTACCCATCATCAATGGCATCACATTGTTATAACTGTGGGCGGGGTGGGCGTCTCCGCCGACGAGGCCTGGAATCAAGGGCAGCGCCAGCAGCCCCGGAAGAATGACAATGAACGGGAAAAACATTTTTGGGATAGCGGCAATAAGCGGGGTTCGGCGGGCGGCATTCATATCCTTGGCCGCCAGAGCACGCTGCACCACCAAAAAGTCAGTACACCAATACGCGAAGGACAACACAAATCCCAAGCCCAGCACCAGGCCCATCCAATCTATTTTCATGGGATTGCCGGCGGCAGTTCCAGTTCCCTTCCAGGTATCCATGTAGCCGGGATGAGTTGTGTGGATGACCTGCACAAAATGATGCCAGCCGCCATTGGCCTCGATGCCAATAAAAATCATGGGCAGTATGCCCAAAACGATCAAAAAAAACTGCAACACTTCATTGTAGATGCTGGCGGTCAATCCACCCATCGCGGTATAGGCCACCACAACCACCGCCGAAACCCAAATACACACGCTGAGATTCCATCCCAAAAGGTCATGAAAAACCAGGCCCATTCCATACATGCTTACCCCGGAAAGTACGGGTGTAGAGGCCGCAAAGACCAAGGCGTTGATGAACCGCGTGCCTTCGTTGTAACGTTTCTTCAGATATTCCGGGACGCTGCGAACCTTGCTGCCATAATAAAACGGCATCATAAATATGCCCAGAAATACCATCGCTGGAATGGCTCCCACCCAATAAAAATTGGCGGTCATCATTCCGTATTCATAGCCCTGACTGGCCATGCCCAGTACTTCAAGCGCCCCTAAATTAGCGGATATAAACGCCAGGCCGGTAATCCAAGCTGGGATGCGGCGACCCGAAAGAAAGAAGTCTTCGCTGGTCTGGTGGCCCCGGCCAGTGATGACTCCAATCGCAATGACAAACACGAAATAGACGCCCATGATCAGATAGTCAATGGGGTGGGCCTGTAAGACGGGACCACGGGTTGCCGCGCCGGCCAGGTGCGGTACCACGGTTGCTAACGACCAGTTCCCTAATGTGTGCAGCATCATGTTGGGCTTCCTGTTGCGTTTCCACCAGATCCTTGACCGCCGCAGTTTTTGTGAGCGACGTTTCAGGCTCAAATGCCTGTTCGTGAGACGTCGCCCATCACCGCGCCGTTATTGAAGTTGGCTGGATCATAACCTGCCCCGGCTCAGATGCAACTAAAATCGGATTGCCATGTCTTCAGATCAACCGGGATGACCAGGACCATCCTGATGCTCATTGCCGTCCGTCTGTCTTGCGGCCCCGGCCTGCCAGTCGGTGCGGCAGAGAAATCGGGTTCCCCCGGGTAGCAGCGTGGCGGCGGCGCGGTTTATCGTTAGAATATCCCGGTGCTTCATGGAGAGCACGGCCCGTAATGCAGAATGGTAAAATACCTCTATGGACAAGCTCGACAAAGTTATTTATCTGGACAATGCCGCCACCAGTTGGCCCAAGCCCGCGGTGGTCAGCCAGG
>JAJZKY010000168.1 GCA_021803885.1 Planctomycetota bacterium | reverse complement strand
GGTCTTGAGCGCGGCATCGGCGCGCGCGCCAATGGTGAGACTCTCCGGCATTGTGGCGGGCTTGGCGGCGATGGGCGCGGGGACTGGCCCGGCATCCTCTTCGATCGCTGCCCTCTCCGATGCGAAGGCTGCGGGGGCTGGCTGCAACGATGCTGGCGGTGCGGCCATCGCGGGGGCCGGTGCGGACGATTGCTCCCATATGTCGGGGAGTTTGCGCACACGCGCTGGAATCTCCAGCGCATCTTCGTCAAATGGGGCGGCCAAAACGGGGGCTTGCTCTTTGGCGGCACGGGCTTCTGCCTTGCGCTGCCGGGTTTCGAGTTTTTCCTGTGCGCGGAGAGCCTTGCGCTCGGCGCGGGTCTGCTTCCAATTGCGCCAGCGGTCACGCCCAGCCAGCACAAAGGCAAAGCGCACAGCGGCCCAGGCACGCGCGCTGCTCAGCGAGAAAGTCGTCGTCAGGTAGAGCGCGGCGGCCACCAGCGCCACTGTCAGAATGCAGGAGCCGGGGTAATTCAGATACTGCAGCAACAGGTCCGCAATCAAGCGACCCAGCAGGCCTTCGAGGGGAATGGTGTGCATCCACAGCAAGTGCCCCGGCAACAGTCCGAAGAGCGCTGGCGCAAAGAGCAGCCACAGCGCGATGCCGATCAGCTTGGAGACAGGCGACTGCGTAGCGCGGGAGCGCATCCAAGCCCAGCCCAGCCCGGCCACGAGAATGGGCAGCAGAAATGCCGCCAGACCCTCTGCCTGCAACAGCAGGTCACTGATCCCCGCGCCCATCAGCCCGGCCCAGTTCTGTGCAGGATGGCCTGACAGGTAGCCGCCCGCCGTATCCAGCGAGGGATCGGTGGGGGTGTAGGAAAGCAGCGCCAGAAACAGGAGCAGGCTCGTGACCAGCAGCAGCAGGCCCACCAACTCGTTAACCCGGCGATTGCGCGTCGGGTGAAAAGCAATATGCAGTAGGTTCATAGAGGCGATTTCTCCATCCTTTGCCCCGTTGGAAGGTCTGCCGCAGTTGTGGGCATGCTTCCATCGTGCGCCGGAGGCCAGAGAACGCCAGAGCAAGTTCATTATCGCAAAATTCCACGCGCATGGCGAACAAAAATCGCAACCGCTGCGACAGGGGTATTCAAATGGCTAAGGGTTGCTAGGGAGGCTCGGAACAAGTCTGCGTTTTGAGGGAGCGGGACTTGCGTCTCTGAAGGGGATGGGCTTCAGCCCATCCGTAAGTCCCTGCATTGCAGTGCGGCTTGAGCCGCTGAGGGGGCGATCCGCACTTGTGCAGCGTCTCCCTGGAGAATTTCCGCGCTGCCCGCAGCCAACTCCCTCACCGCCTGCGTGCCCCATAGAGCACCGGCCCCAGCGCGATAATCCCCAGCCCTAACGCCAAGGCAGACAGATGCGGCGCGATCCGATCCGCGCGCGCGGCATAGAGCGCAAAGCCGATCAACCCCGTGGGAAAGACGGCCAGCAGCGCGACCGCCCCAGTTCCACCGGGAATGCGAAAGGGACGCTCCATCGCTGGCGCGCGCAACCGCAGCACCAGCAGCGCCACAAACTCCAAGATGAGGCTCAGTCCGTAGAGGAGAACATCCAACTCCAGCAACCGCGTTAGCGACAAGCCCAGCGCCAGCATCCAGGCCGCGCCACAGGCCAACAGCGCCACCCAGGGCGCGCCCGTGCGGGTACGCCGGGCAAAGACATGCGGCAGCAGCCCATCCTCAGCCATCGCTGCGGGCAAGTGCGCATAGCTCAACGCCAGCGCATTGAACATGGCCACGGCCGTCAGCGCGCCGCCCAGCATTACCAGTGTGGCGAGCGCTCCGCCCCAGCGCGCACCGGCCAGCAGCCGCGCCGCCTGCACCCAGGCTCCGGTGGTCAAGATGGCTGCGGGAATGCCGCTGGCCGCCACCATCGCCACCGGCACCACGTAGCTGAGCGTGACCACGGCCACGGCGGCCAACATGGCGCGCCCATAGTTGTGCTGCGGCTGCTCCACTTCATTGGCTACGGTCGATGCGTTGTCCCAGCCCATGTAGTTCCACAGCGTCAGCAGCAGCGCCGCCGTCAGGCTGCCGTGCGCTGGAGCCGTTCCCCATGCACATGCAGCACGCATCCCTGCCCAGCCCTGCAGCGCAACCAGACCCTGCCCGGCTGGGTGCAGCAGTCCCAACAGACGCGCCAGCGCAAAGCCAGCCATCGCGACAAAGGGAGCCAACAACAACACCAGCGCCGCCACCGAGGCCCGCCCCACCGCACAGGTGCCGCGCAAATTCCATGCCAGACACAGCACCACCAGCGCCACGCCCAGCCAGGTTCCCCGCGCGCCCGCCGTCCACGCCGGTTGCAATTGCCCCACATACGCCAGAAACAGCGCGGGATAAATCGCCATGTCGAAGACGCTCGAAGCCAGCGAGAGCCACGCCTCCTGCACGCCCCAGAACGGCCCCAGCGCCCGACGCACCCAGGCATAAAACCCGCCTTCTTCGGGCAACGCACTGGCCAACTCGCCCACCAACAGCGCTGTGGGCAGACTCCACAGCGCGGGCACCACCAGCAGTAACGCCAACGCGCGCGCGTAGCCAGCCTGACCTACGATGTCCTCCAGCCCATACGGCCCACCCGAAACCATAAAATACGTTGCCGCCACCAGCGGCAGCAGCCGCAGCGTTCGCAGGCGCGAGCGTGTCCCCACAACATCGATCTGGGTGCTGGTAGCGATGGTCTCTCCCCCGACGGGCGTGAATGCTGCCAGTGTACGCGAAGGCCACGCAGGGATTGGAGTGCAGATTTCCGCGCAGCGTTCTACCGAGGCGCGCAGCGACAGCCTGAATTGTGTGGAGACTACTTTTCGATCTCGACGCCGCGCCAGAAGGCGACCAAGTTCTTCAGCTTGCGCGCGACGGGCTTGGGATCCGGATAGTACCAGGCGGCATCGGGGTTTTCCTGCCCATCGACGATGAGCGTGTAGTAGCGCGCCTGCCCCTTGGCGGGGTCGGTGGAGATGGTGCTGCTGGGGCGAAAATACTCGCGGTGCAAAGCATCTGCGGGAAAAAATGTCGTCCCGTCAATGACTTGCGTTTTCTCGCTTTCGGCCACAACTCGGCCGTTCCAGACCGCTTTTGCCATGGCTGGCCCGCCCTCCGAAGCTAACTCTATCAGATAGAAGACGTTTGCGCCATAGACACGACGGGGACGGGGCAGCCGCCTCCTGCTAGGCAGCCCACCCTTGGCAAAAGAAGCGAAGGATGGGGCACCTGGCGTTGCCTACGCTTGAGGCCAGCGCGTTGCCACGGCTTACTTTTGCTGTTGCGCCTGCCGGGCTTGGATGAAGGCGCGCATCCGCTGGAAGCGATCTTTGACGGCGGGAAACCTCTCCACCATCGTCGCGGTGTTGCGCATGAATGGCGCCCCCCCGTTGATCTTTTGAATCTCTTCGATGAACGGCTCCAGCTTGCTGTACAAGAAGATGCCTTCGCCATTGCTGTCCAGATACAGGTCCACGTTGACGGCACCATGCACGACCAGCGAGGCGGCCATCTCCCAGTAGGAGACGACTTGGCGCAGCCAGTTGCTGTGGTCGCTGGGGAAATCGCGCGAGATGTTGACAATCTCTTGTGCGGATGTGGGCTGGAATTCGAAGAGAACCCAGTGGCGGGCCTTGCGCAGCTTCTCTTCACGGCGCAGGTCGTAGAGCTTCAGAATCAGTTCAGCATCGTGGGAGTTAGCCAAGTGGCTTTCCATGGGTGTGTGCGACTCCTTGGAGAAATTGTAAGGGACTTGCTGTAACTAAGATGCGTGCGCCGTGGTGCGGATGCAAAAAATCCGCAGAATGTTTGCCCGTTGCGCGGCGCGGAGTGAACCGCGCAACAAGCAGCATCTTCCACCACCACTTCTACACGGCGACGGCTTCCGGTTTTTTCTCCTCGGCAACGGGTGCGTCGCCAATGCGCTTTTGATAATTGCAGGCAACCTTGGGCTTCTCCGGCTTGGCGGCTGCGGCCTTCTTGCCACGCCGTGGCTTTTCCACCTCTTCACTGGCCTGTTTGTTCGGGCAGATGAGATACACGCCCGACTTGAGCGTCTTCTCCAACAGATATTTGCTGCCGCAATCCGGGCAGGGTTGTGGCACCGGTTTCAGGTTGGAGGTGAAGGCGCACTTGGGATAATTTGTGCATCCATAAAACAGATTGCCGCGCCGGGCTTTGCGCTCGGCCAGGTCGCCCGTGCCGCACTCTGGACAGGTGACGCCCGTCAGATTCTGCTGGATGTACTTGCACTTCGGGTAGCCGCTGCACGAGACGAACTCGCCGTATTGGCCGGAGCGCCGCACCAGCTGCATACCGCACTTGGGGCAATTCTCGTCCAGCGGCACGGCGGGCTTTTGCTGCTGCTTTTGCGTCAGCCTGCGAATCGTCTTGCATGGTGGGTCTTCGTTGTAACCGGGGCAGGCCATGAACTGGCCAAAGGGACCGTTGCGCAGCACCATCACGCGCCCGCAATTTTCGCAGAACTCCTCTTCGGCCTCGGCGTTTTGCGCCTCCGGCGTGTTCAGGTTCGGCTTGGCCTCATAATTTTCGCGTGTGTAGGTGCAACTGACCTGCTCGATGGAGAACTTGCGCTCTGGCCCAGCGGCAGCGGAGAGCGCGGCCTCCAGCTCCTTGCGGTTCTCTACGCGCGCTGCGGCGGGCGCGGGCGCTGCGCCACCGGCGGCCTTGACCAGCACGGGATAGCTCAGCTTGGCTTCGATTTTTTCAACGGCCTTCTTGCCGCTCTTTTCCCACGCGGAGCTGGAGACGGCGACCGGCTTCTTTTTGTCATACGCCGTGCAGGCGTAGAACGAGCCAAACTTGCCCCACTTGAGCACCAGCGGTGCGCCGCACTGCGGGCACTTCTCATTGGTGGGCTGCTCCATTCGCTTGACGTCTTCCATGTTCTTGCCGGCCACTTGCAGCTCTTTTTGAAAGTAGCTGTAAAAGCCGCTCAGCAGATCGGTCCACTTCTCCGTGCCTTCTTCGACCGCATCCAGCTCCACTTCCAACTTGGCCGTGTAGGCGGGGTCAAAGATGTAGGGAAAATTCTTCACCAGCAGATTCGTCACCACTACGCCCAGCTCCGTGGGGTAGAAGCGTCCCGAACCCTTCGGCGGTATTTTGACCACGTACTCGCGGTCTTGAATGGTGCTGATGATCGAGGCATATGTGGAAGGCCTGCCAATGCCGCGTTCTTCGAGTTCCTTCACTAAAGAGGCCTCATTGAAGCGAGGCGGCGGCTCCGTAAAGTGCTCCTCCGGCTTCAGCTCCAGCAGCGCCAGCGCCTGGCCGTCGTTGAGCGCAGGCAGACGATTGCCGAGCGCTTCGTCATCCTCGTCCTTGGAATCCTTAGCCTCTTCGTAGACCTTCAAGAATCCGTCAAACTTGAGCACCGAGCCGGTGACGCGATAGTCGTAGGTTCGCCGGGCCTTGGCTGCAATCTCCACCGTGGTCTGGTCAAAGAGCGCGGGCACCATTTGCGAGGCCACAAAGCGCTGCCAGATCAGCTTGTAGAGCTTGTATTGTTCGTCGCTCAAATAGCGGCGAATCGCATCCGGGGTCAGATCGACATTCGTCGGACGAATAGCCTCGTGCGCGTCTTGCGCATCCTTTTTGCCCTTGAAGGTATTCGGGCTGGCGGGCATATACTGCGCGCCCAGATTTTTTCCAATGTAGCTGCGCGCGGCTGCGATGGCATCCGGCGAAACGCGCGTGGAATCGGTACGCATGTAGGTGATAAGGCCGATGGTGCCCTGGCCGCCGACTTCAACGCCTTCATACAAACGTTGGGCCACGCCCATGGTGCGCTTGACGTTGAAACCGAGCTTGCGCGAGGCGTCCTGCTGCAATTTGCTGGTGATGAACGGCGCTGTCGGAAATTGCCGCCGCTCCTTTTTCTCAACCGAGCGCACAGACCACGTCGCAGCCTTCAGATCAGCGACGGCGGCCTCGGCCTCCGTGCGATTGGGCAACGCGGGTGAGTTGACGGTTTCCACCGTGGCCCGCTTGCCGTCGATGCCGATAAAGCGCGCGGTAAAGCTCTGCTCCTTGTGCGTGGCGGGAGCCAGTTGCGCGTCCAGCGTCCAGTATTCGACCGGACGGAAGCTCTTGATCTCCTGCTCACGCTCGACGATCAGGCGCACGGCCACCGTCTGCACGCGGCCAGCGGAAAGCCCGCGGCGCACCTTGTCCCAGAGCAGCGGAGAAATCTGATAGCCGACGATGCGGTCCAGCACGCGCCGCGTCTGCTGCGCATCCACCAGATGCTCATCCACCTTGCCTGCGTGCTGAAAGGCCTCTTTGACGGCCTTCTGCGTAATCTCATTGAAGGTGACGCGCTGGATGGTCGCCGGTTTGCGCACCGCCTTGGAGAGCTGCGTCTGCAAATGCCAGGCGATGGCCTCGCCTTCGCGGTCCGGGTCAGGCGCAAGATAGACGGCGCTGGCCGTGCTGGCCAGCTTCTTCAGCCGGTCCATCACCTTTTCCTTGCCGGGCATCACGATCAGCTCCGGCTCAAAGGTGCCGTTTTCCAAGTCCACGCCAATCTTGTTCTTGGGCAAATCCATGATGTGGCCAATGGTGGCCTCCACGGTGTAGTCATTGCCCAGATATTTGTTGATCGTCTTGGCCTTGGCCGGCGACTCGACGATGACCAGTGCTTTTGCCATTCCCATCCTTCTTCTGCGTTCTACCAATATAGATGCCGGTGTGGTTCCATGCTGCTCGGTGTACTCTTCGGCAGCGGCTGTACTGTTCCTGAGGGGAGCCTGCCTGTTGGACGCATCCCCGGCTCCGGGGTAACAAGCGGGAAACTATCACGAGTGCGGGCAAGAAATCCACTAGCCCCCGGGGACACCTGGGGGGATTTCCACGGGGAAAACGTGCATAACTACAAGAATCAAAAGGCTTTCAAATAATTTTTTCCCGGCAGTGCGCGCACCTTACCCGCCAACTCCAATTCAAAGAGCGCCGCGAAGATCTCCGACGAGCTGGCCTTGCCCTCCAGCCGCTCGACAATTTCGTCGATTTGCAGGGCCTCATCGGCTCGCAGCAGCTCAAGAACCAGCCGCTGTTCGGCGGGCAGATCGGGAGAATCGAATAGAGCCGCCGCTAGAGAAGATGCAGCCGAGCCATCCGCGGATGCAGCGCCGGTGCGCTCCTCGACCTCCAGCCGGATTTGCGTGGGCAGATCCTCCCACACGTCTTCCCACGTGGCGACCAGCTTGGCTCCTTGCTTAATTAACGTGTTCGGTCCCCAAGCATTTTTGGTGGTCACGTTGCCGGGCACGGCGAAGACCTCGCGGTTTTGCTCCAGCGCGCAGCGGGCGGTGATGCGCGTGCCGCTGTTCTCACCGGCCTCGATCACCAGAACGCCCACGCTCATGCCGCTCAGGATGCGGTTGCGGATGGGAAAGTTCTGCGGCGCGGGAAACGTGCCCATGGCGTACTCGCTCAGGATGGTGCCGCCGGATTCCAGAATCTGCTCGGCCAGCCGCTTGTTCTCCTTCGGGTAGATGACGTCAATGCCCGTGCCCCAGACGGCGATGGTCTTGCCTCCAGCTTCGAGCGCGCCGCGATGGGCCGCCGTATCCACGCCGCGAGCCATGCCGCTCAACACCACCAGACCGTGCGCGGCCAAGTCGCGCGCCAACATCTGTGCCATGCCTGCGCCGTAGGGCGTGGGTTGGCGCGTGCCCACAATCGCAATGCCTGGCCAAGCCAGCAACGATGCGTCCCCACGCAGCCAAAGCACCACCGGCGGATCAAAGATTTCGCGCAGGCGCTCCGGGTAAGCCGCATCTGCGGGCGTAATCAAACTGCCTCCCGCCTCAGACACCCGCTTGTATTCCTTTTCGGCTTCGGCCATCGACGCGCCGCTGTGGATGCTTTGCGCCGAAGCCGCAGGCAGGTTCAGCGCTTCCAGTTCTGTGAGCGGCAGGGTCAGAATGCGCTCGGCACTGCCCATCTTGGCCACGGCGCGCGCCACGCGAAGTTGGCCCAGGCCGGGCGTCAGCGCCAGCGCCAGCCACGCCATCCGCTCCGCCAGTGGAGCCTGCGTTGCTGCAGCCATCGTTGCCAGCTGCTGCACCGACGGCTGCGTTGGAAAATTGCTCGCTGCCACGCGCTCCGTCTCTGTGTTGCTGTCTGCCATGCGCAATCGCCGCCTCAACTCAACTGAAATCCACGCGCCGGTCTTGCCTGCAATTGTCGCCGAGCGTAGCCGCACGGGTGTGGAATGTCAAGGAACCATGCTACCGCATCCTGCCCTGCAGCCTTGCCCGGCTCCGTGCCCTGCAACGGACGCTGCTGC
>JAJZKY010000167.1 GCA_021803885.1 Planctomycetota bacterium | reverse complement strand
CTGACCCGGCAGCGTCCCTCGGCTATAACATGATGACCTTTTAATAAAAAATCCATTTCCGTCAGCGCCGGGCGCGTGGCGCGAATAAGCCCTGTCTGATTACCGAGGATGTACGGGTGAGATGCGAAAACGACAATGGCAAATTTTTGAAACGGCATCAGATGGTTAATGGCCCGGCGAACTTCAGCCCGCACCAGATGCAACCGGCCAATCATCGAGCCGGAATGATCGATGATGAATACGACCTTTTTGGCCTTGGAGGTAACGCCAAAAAAAGTGACGGTCGATCCACCAAGGACAGCTCCGCCGGGCACGCCAAGCCGTGAACCGGCACCGTGGGTGTACACGTTCCAGCGGGTACCGGCGGTGGCCGGGGCAACGCCAATGATGCTTAACCGTTTGGCCTTACTATCGGATAGGAGATTGTTTGCGTTAATTGGATCGACAGCGCGTGCGAGCGATTCCATGGAATGCTCCTGAGCGGCAAGTCGCTTGCCATCGCGCGCCTCCGTACGCTGCAAAAGCCTGTCAGTTGCACTGCTGTGGTAGAAAGATTCCGGTACGACCATCTGTTTGGGTGGCGGTTTGAGTGGCGGCTTTAAGACGGTGTACAGGATTAAAACCACCATAAAAGCAATAGCATGGATGAGGATCGAGCATATCCAGGCAAATATTTTGTCAAAAAGCGTCTGCTGCTGATGGAATACGGGTTTACGCCCGAAATAGACCAAGGGCGGGTGTTTGGAGCCAGCCGCGGAAGATAGCGTTTTGTGACCGACAATTGCCTGCACAGGGCGCGCTGCCTCTTTGGCCTTACCGGCGGGCGGCTTAGTTACGCCTATGCCGCTGAATTGGCTTTCCAGACCAACCCGCACCGACCTCCTCTTGAGTGTAACGCCCTTCGAGGGCATCGCAAACCCTTACAAACAGTCCATCTTGCCTTGCCCATGCGGCCGTGACAGGCCAAAAATGGGCCATTTTGTCCTTGCCGCAAACAACGAAGCAGCCGGTTTAGCAGTTGCGAATGATCGCAGCCTGATAATCGCTACGCCAGATTTATCGGCTCGATAAAATTTCCGCTTGACATGACCATGCGTTTTCAATACAAGATAGGAAGCGTTGGACTGATAACGTCCATCCGCGAGTTGGGCTGCTTGTATGGGGTCTAAGTCGAGGACTTCCGTGAACTGGCGGAAGAGTCCGGTATGAAGGCGGAGAGACGATTTCCGCCCCGGACGCGTATTGATGGAGGTGTTTTAAATCGGCGAATTGGCCGAATGTAAGGAGGCATAATATGCCAGCGAGAAAAAAAACCACCGCAGCAACCGAAAAATCTGCTGTCGTCCCCGTAAGCCGTTCTGAAGCCAAGGGGAGCGGAACCGCATCTTCCAAGATTCAAACATCAATGCCCAAGGCAATTACGCACGAGCAGATAGCCGAACGCGCCTACCAACTTTTTCTTAAACGCGGATTTGGCCCGGGTGATGCCGCCACGGATTGGCTCGAAGCCGAACGCCAGCTAAAGGCCGGGCTTTAGTCGCCGTCGGCCGCGGTTTTTGGAAAATGGCACGCGAAGAGCTGAAACCTGTGGGGTCGCCTGCGGGATGTGCGGCTTTTTGCGCTGAACGGTCCGTGGGAAGAGGCTTTTCCGGCCTTGGTCACTTTTCGGTTTTTTGGTAAACGTGAGTTCCGGATGTGAAATCACGATTTCCATTGATTTCGAGTGATTTTCCCGCAACTGTACGATGAGCCGTAGAAAATAAAGTGCATATTTTCAAAGCGGGGCAAGCCATGGCGAGGTGCTTTTGGCGCGTGCACTCATAGACGCGGCTAAATGGGTGGCGGGTGTGAAACGGCGCTCAGCGTGTCCGCATCGCCATCGGTGCCGCAGGCATCGCGGCATTTGCTCCGCAAAACATGTAACGCCCGGAAGAAAAAGCCAACTATAGCGTCCCTTATCCCGAGTTCACGCTTTGGTAAGCCTCTACTACGTTTTGCACAAGTGGGTGGCGGACAATGTCCTCGCGCCCTAAATCCACAAAGCCGATCCCCTTGATGCCCGAGAGCTTGCGGCGAGCATCCACCAAACCGCTTACCTGATCGTCGTCGAGATCGACTTGCGTCGGATCTCCGGTGATGACCATTTTGCTGTTATGCCCCAGACGGGTCAGGAACATAAGCATTTGCGATGGCGTCGTGTTTTGCGCCTCATCAAGGATAATCATTGCATCATTGAGCGTGCGACCACGCATATAAGCCAATGGTGCCAATTCAATAATGTCGTTACCCATCAAGCGGCGTATCTGTTCGTACGGCATCATATCGTGCAGCGCGTCCAGCAATGGTCGCAGGTATGGGTTCACCTTAGCCTGGATATCGCCCGGCAAAAAGCCGAGCTTTTCGCCGGCCTCGACCGCCGGCCGCACGAGTACAAGGCGCCGAATCCGCCCCCGCCTGAGCATGCTTACAGCCAATGCAACGGCCAGAAATGTTTTTCCAGTACCGGCCGGTCCGGCACAGAAAACCAAATCCCGTTCCTCCATGGCGTTCAGGTAGGTTGCCTGCCCGGACGTACGGGGTGTGACGCCTTTGCCGGATATGGCGACATCCAAACCCCCATTGCGTCCCGATTCGTCGGCAAAACGCGCTGCCGCCCTGCCCACATCATCGATGGTGATTGAACCGTTTCGCGGCAGGTGGCGGCGCAATTCACTTACAACGGCCACGCACCGTTCGACCGCCTTGGCGTCGCCGCTGATTTTAAGGTGATCGCCGGCGGCAAAAATCTGCACGCCCATGAGTTCACGCAGAAGTTTCAGGTTGCGGTCGGCCGGGCCGAAAAGGGCCAATTTATGCCGTGGTTCAATGTTCAGTGTAATCATGCCCGTCCGTTTGGTTCTCCGTGATGGTCCATTCGCTGTCTAATTAAGAAATTATATGCGGTCACCATCAGGGCAGCTAATGGGTGGCCATCGCGCGCTGCACAGCATGCACCAGCGCACGGGAATGCCTGCCGCTGGCCGAAAGCGTCCAGCGCCGGCGGTCGCCATCGAGCCATTCGCCGGCAATAAAGAGCGTGTCATGAGGCAACAGGGATAGCACACGCTGTGCCCATTCCACCACAATCAGGGCATTTTGACCGAATAAATCATCCCAGCCGACGGCATCAAATCCACTTTCGTCCGCGATGCGATAGGCATCGAGGTGAAAGACGGTTTTGGCTTCGCCACGTGGACCGGCCGGATAAATATTCAATAAAACATAGGTGGGACTGGAAACCGGCGTATCATCGGCCGTACCTGCCCCGGCGGCCAGGCCCCGAACCAGTTCCGTCTTGCCCACACCCAGATCGCCGTCCAAGGCGATGCATTGATCTTTCTCTGCCGCCGCGCCCAGCGCGCGACCAAGCTCCCGGGTTTGCGCTGCGGAGGTGCAGACGATCATCCATTTATCGACGGCGGATTCGGCAGACATTCAGTCCTTCGCCTCCGCAGCAACGGATGAAATGCGCTTTGACGGCGAAACCTTTACGCCGTGGTTCCACCCCCCCACGGGCCAAGGTTGCGGCTGGCCATTTCTTAATAAAACGATCTCGTTCCGCCTCCGGGTAATCTGGCCAATATTGGTGATGGGAAACCGGGCCGCCCGCAACCTGTCGGCATCGCTCTGAGGAAGAGTAAAGAGCAACTCGTAATCTTCGCCATCGCACAGGGCGTGATGCAACGGGGTAAGGCCGTCGCGGCGAGATAGGCGTCGGGCATCCGGATGAATGGGAACTTGCCGTGCGTCTATCTGGGCACCCACGCGGGACATGGAAAGCAAACGTGGCAAATCAATGGCCAAGCCGTCGGAAATATCCATCATGGCATGAATAGGAGCCAGTTGCACCAAGCGGTGTGCCAACCGAATGCGGGGCCGGAAAGTAAGATGACGCCCAAGGATGCTGCCGCCGAGTCGCCCCGACACACACAAGGCATCGCCGGGCCGGGCACCGGAGCGCAACACCGAATCAGTGGCAGGCAGGCCGAGGGCCGCTACGGTGATAGCCAGTCTTTGATTCCAAACCGCAGTATCGCCGCCCACGATGGGGCATGCCGCCTTCTGGGCGGCGGCTCTGCATCCTTGAAAAAGCGTTTTCGCCCATGTGAGCGACACCTGCGTCGGCAACGCCACCGAGAGCAAAATGGCTTTGGGTTTCGCCGCCATGGCCGCACAATCGGAGAGACATCGGTTGACGGCTTTGCAGCCGATCTGCCGGGGCATGTGATCGCGCATATCAAAGTGGACGCGATCCAGGCATTGGTCAATTTTTAATAACACCAGTCGGTTCCCGCCCGTTCGATCAGACAGCCGAACGCCCGCCATGTCATCACCAATGGGTATGGGAACAGTGCGGCTTCGCCACGCACTTTTGTAAAGCCAAGCTAAAAGGTCCGATTCTTTCATCCCCGGTATTGTAACGGGCCAGCGAATGCTCATCGCGGGCATGGTAAAATGCCGCCGCTGCCACTTCACCGGCTTTTGATTTTTGCACGCGCCATTGCGGTGGTATCTGTCTTGAGCGAAAATCTCCCGCAACGTCCGGTGCGGCCATCAAGGAAACTGAGGAACTGAATCTGGTCCAGGATCGTGTATTAAATCACAGTCGCTACAACCAGTTTCTTCTGCTGGTGGCGGGATTGGGCGGCTTGCTTTATGGCATAGATGTCGGAGTGATTGCCGGGGCTTTGCCATACCTTGAAGCGACATCTGGCCTGGGTCCCGGTCGCATATCCATGATTGTGGCGGCGGTACTGCTTGGAAGCGTGATCGCCACACTTTTTGCGGGGTTGCTGGCGGATTGGCTTGGACGAAAAACAGTTTTGATCATCAGCGGTGCTTTATTTGTCGCCAGCATTCCGATAATTGCCATGTCACACGGATATACCCCACTCCTGCTGGGGCGATTGCTGCAGGGCGGCAGTGCGGGTCTGATCGGCGTGGCAGGCCCGTTGTATCTGGCCGAATGCCTCACTCCGGCAAACCGAGGCCGTGGCACAGCGGTTTTTCAGTGGATGTTGACGCTGGGAATTGTCGCGTCGGCGATCATTGCGATGTATTTTTCTGCGCGCGTGGCGCAGGTTGCTGCACTTCACGACGCCGCGAGCTTATTGGCTTTCAAAAATGTGGCATGGCGGAGCATATTCTGGATAACCCTTATACCGGGCGCGATGTTTATGGCGGGCTGTTTTTTTGTTACCGAATCGCCACGCTGGCTGGTAAACAAAGGCCGACTGGATCGCGCCCGCGCCGCCCTGCTGAAATCCCGTCGCCCTGCCGATGCCGACCTTGAATTGGCTGAAATGCGGGCGCTGGCCCGCCATGCCCGCCCGGCCCGCGGTTCGCAACCATTGCCAGCAAAACGCGAATCGCTTCTGAAGCGGCGTTATGTGATTCCCTTCATTCTGGCCTGCGTCATTCTGGCGTGCAATCAGGCTACCGGGATCAATTCGATCATCGGCTACAACACAGCGATCCTGATACAGGCCGGTCTTAATGATGTGCAGGCACATTGGGGCTATCTTATTTTTACCATGCTTAATTTTTTAATGACCATGGCGGGCGTTATGCTGGTAGATAAAATTGGCCGTAAAAAGCTGCTTTCCATCGGCTGCGCCGGGATTGTTGTATCACTTCTGTGCACGGCCATTCTCTTCCAGCAAGCCCAGCGAGGCCGTATCGATTGCCGCCGGGCGGTCGCCGCACTGGTTAGCCCCGACCAAAGCCTGAATTTGCGGTTTACATCGGCACTGGCATCCAAGTGGCAGCAACAAAGGGGAGGCACGCATGAGACGAAAGTCAATCGCCCGGATACCTTCACCATTATTTATTCCTACGGGGCGTTTACCGGTACCACCAACACGGTGCGATCCGGTGGCGACCGCATCAGTAAGGTAAAAATTACCCGGGCGGCCAGCATTCCCGCCAATCGCGTCATAGCCTTTTTCCAAAATCCCCTGGCCAGTCTGGCGCTGGCACGCACCGCCAAACTTAAAATTGATCATGCCTGGCTTACCCCCATTCCGTCCAGGTTTCATGGAGTATTAACGGCCCTGGCGCTGCTGGTGTTTATCGCTTTTTATGCCGCTGGACCCGGTGTATGCGTCTGGCTGGCGCTTTCAGAGTTGATGCCCACGCGGATACGATCTTCGGGCATGAGCATCGCACTGCTGATTAATCAAAGTGTATCGACTTTGATTGCCGCCCTGTTTTTACCAACTGTTGGCCGCTACGGCTATGCCATGGCATTTTTTATCTTCGCGGGGTGCACGGTTGTGTATTTTCTCACGGCCGCATTCATGTTACCGGAAACCAAACACAAGACTCTGGAGGAAATTGAAGAGTTGTTTCGCCAAGGCAGATGAGCCGTCATCCATTAAAATCGGGGCTTGGCCGGGAGATTATTCGCACTCAAGGAGCGTATTATGCGCAAGCAGCTTTATCCTACAACATTACTATGGGTGATCGGCATATGGGCACTCGGCACCATTCCCGCCGCCTCGGCCCGCACCGTGATCCCCGGCACCGCTGTGAGCATCATTCCCCGTCCACGGCACATGGTCGTCTTCGCCGCCCGGTGGAAGATGCCGGCACGGGTAGGCTTGATCGCCCGCACACGGACACAGCAGCAGGTGGCAGCGTTTTTGGTTCGGTTTTTGAAGGGCCGGGGGATTGATGCCCACATTCAGCATGCAGGAGCTGCCTCGATTGAATTCAGGGCCGCGAAGGTGGCGGACCACTTGGGAAACGAAGGTTATCGACTGCGGGTGACCGATGGCCATGCCCAATTAATGGCACAATCCGGTGCCGGTTATTTTTATGCCATTCAAACCTTTGAGCAACTTTTTAACGCCGGCAACCGATCAGACAACTCCATTCATGAAGTGACGATCTACGATCGACCCCGCTATCGATGGCGCGGCATGCTGCTGGATTGCAGCCGCCATTTTTTTCCTCCGGCCGTGGTGAAGCAATTTATCCGCCTTGCCGCCCACTACAAAATAAATATTTTCCACTGGCATTTAACTGATGATCAGGGGTGGCGGGTGCAAATTCCGCAGTACCCCCTGTTGACGCGTATTGGGGCTTGGCGTGCCGGAAGCGAAATTCACGGTAAACCCAACGACATACGGCATCAGCGTTATGGCGGTTACTACACTGATGCGCAGATTCGCCAGATCGTCGCTTACGCCCGGCGACGCTATGTCACCGTCGTACCGGAAATTGATATCCCCGGCCATTGCACCGCAGCTCTGGCTGCCTATCCGTGGCTTGCCGCCGCCAAAGGGCCGTTTCATGTGCGGATCAGATGGGGCGTCAGTAATGTGCCGCTGAGCCCCGGCCCACGCACCTTTCATTTTTTAGATACCGTTTTTGGCGATTTAACCAGTCTGTTTCCGGGCCGTTACATCCACTTGGGCGGCGATGAGGTGTCGCAGCGGGCCATGCAGGTGTGGGACAGCGATCCGACGGCCGCCAGCATGATGCGGCAGCGGCATTGGACGGCCGCACGGCTGCACGATTACTTTCCGACGAAGATGGCGCAATTTCTGGCCAGTAAAGATCGTCGGGCAGTGGTATGGAATGATGTGCCGGCTGAAAATCTGCCGCCCAGCACCATCATTGAATGCTGGAACAGTTCAAGCATTGCGGCCAAGGATGCCAAGCTGGGCCATGATGTGATTGTGGCCAATATGGGCAGATTGTATTTCAATTTTTGTCAGGGCGACGCGCGCTATGAACCGCATGCGATAAAGCCCGTCATCACCCTTCGGGAGGTTTATCATTTTAATCCGTCGGCGTTGCTGCCGCCGAAACTGCGGCCGCGCTTGCTTGGCGTTGAGGCTTGCCTGTGGTCAGAACGCATCGCTACCGCGAGGCACCTGTTTTACCAGGCGTTGCCGCGTGAATTGGCATTGGCCGAGATTGCCTGGACACCGCTGAAAAGGCAAAATTACAGGAATTTTATTCGCCGCACGGGCGGGCAATACCGCTGGCTGGAGGCCGAGCATTACAATTTCCGCATTCCCCCACCGTCGATGCGCTTTACCGGGCCGGGTGCGAAAGCCGGATTGATGCGCGTACCCAATAAAAATTTGGTAACGGTTCGAACCGCCGCCCATCATGGAGTTGTTCGGATCATGGAGCCGGTACCGGCCACCGCGTTGTATTACACCCTTGACGGATCGCGTCCGACGGTTGAATCGCACCGATATCGGGGGCCTGTTGCTGTAAACTTCATCCCCGGTAAACCCGCGGAAATTCGCAGCATTGCCGTGACCCGATCCGGCCGGATAAGTGCTCCGTCACAGTTGATGGTGATCGGTGGCAAAAGCCGGTGACAAACCAGCCAGAGCAAGCGCGAAAAGGTGTTGGTGGCTGACATGACGTGCTGCCGATGGCCCCTGAACGGGGAACCCTGGTCCGCACGATGATGCCGGGCCATCCCAGGGCAATGGTATTCGCCACCGTGCGGCGA
>JAJZKY010000166.1 GCA_021803885.1 Planctomycetota bacterium | reverse complement strand
ACACCGTGTCCACCAGGCGAGCGAGCACGCCAAACGCGGCCACCTTGGTGCCCACGGACATGAAGGTCACCACTGAGGTGGGGGCCCCTTCATAGACGTCTGGCACCCACTGGTGGAAGGGTACGGCAGCCAGCTTGAAGCCGAGGCCGACCACCACCAAGCCGATGCCCACTTCTGCGATCAGCGCTGTCCCGATCGCCCCGTGCCCGAATAAAGAGGCGCTGCCGACGGTGGCCAATGCCGCCGCCACCTGGGTCAGATTGGTGCCGCCGCTGACACCGAACAACAGTGCCAGACCGTAGAGCAAAAACCCGGATGAAAATGCACCGAGCAAAAAGTACTTGACCGCGGCCTCAAGCGAGGTCGGCCGATCCGGCCGGAAGGCGCATAGGATGTACAGCGGCAGCGACAGCACCTCAACTGCCAAAAACAGCACGATCAGGTCGTGGGCCGAGACCAGCACCATCATCCCGATCGCCGACCAAAGCGTCAGCGCCAGATAGTCTGGAGAAGCCTCCGGCCGGTTAGCAGCCAGCAGCACAGCGAGCAGGGCAGCGGCCAGGATCACCAGATCGAGAACCTCGGCCAAAGGGTCCATGACCAGACTGCCGCTGAAGGTGGTGGCCGGCAGCTGAGATCCGAGCAGGAGGATGACGTCGCTTCCAGCAGCGACCAAGATGCCGGCGGCCGCCAGCCAGGCTAGCCACCTGATGCCCTGTTCGGGGGCCAAGAACAAGGCCACCGCCAAAATCACCACCGATGTGACCAAAAGCGCCAGGTCCGGCGAGATGAGGCTAAAGGCCACCTGCGGCGGCACGATCAGTGGTAGATTCACTGGCGGCTAGCCTCCCAGCTGTAATTACCGACCGGCTGGGTCAGAGCTGCGCGGGCCTCCAAGCGGGCGATGGACTGGGCGACCGGCTGCACCCGGCTCGTGACTTGTGCCGGGGCGAACCCGATATAGACCATCAACACAACGAAGGGCACAAGTACTGCGAATCTGATCGGACTGAGCCGCAGCGGCCGGATCAGCTCCACCTCAGTGGCGCCCTGGGCGGTGAGCTGGAACAGGCGAATGAAGTAGGCCGCTGAGAAGATTACAGCGGCGATGGCGATCCAGGCCCACACCTGGCTGGTGCGGAAGATGCCAAGCAGCAGCAAGAACTCACCGGCGAAGCCATTCAAACCGGGCAAACCCAAGGCAGCCAGCACCGTGATCCAAAGGAAGCCGGCAAACAGCGCCGCCCGGCCGGCAACGCCGCCCAGTTTGGCCAGCAGCCGAGTCCCAGCCGCCTCCTCCACCATGCCAAACAGTAAGAACAGGGCCACGGCGTAGATGCCGTGGTTGAGCATCTGCAAGACGGCCCCGTCCAAGCCGAGCGCATTGAGCGCCACCACACCCAAGAACACCAGTCCGAGGTGCGACAGGGACGAGTAGGCGATCACCATCCGGCCATCGCGGTGGGTGAGCGCGATCCAGGCACCGTATAAGATCGAGATCAGGGCGATCACGGCCAGGGCCGGCGCAAACAGGCGAGCAGCCTCAGGCAAGAGCGGAAAGGCGAAGCGGATCAAGGCATACAGGCCCGTTTTGGACAACACGCCGGACAGCATGGCCGCCACCTGAGGCCGGCTTTCTCCATAGGCGTCCGGCATCCAGGCGTGCAAGGGCCAGATCGGCACCTTCACCATAAAGGAAGCCGCGAACAGCAAGAAGATCCAGTTCTGCGTGGCGGCCGGCAGGTGGACCGCCAGCAGTTGATCCAGGTTGAAACTGAGGTGGCCGATGGCCGGTGCGGCTGCCACTGCCAGAGTGACGATCGCCACCAGCAAAAAGGCAGACGGGACCAACGAGTAGACCAGGAACTTGAGGGCCGCCCTGCGGCTGTCCGGTCCCTGCCCATAGGTTCCGATCAGCAGGTAGCCCGGGATGATCATCAGTTCCCAGAACACATAAAAGACCAGCAGGTTGGTGCTGAGGAAGGTGCCAACGGCCGTAGCTGCCATCAGCAAGATCAACGAATAGTAACCGGCAGGCCGCTCGGTCTCATCTGAAAACGCCACCACCGCCAAGGTGGCAAGGGCGGTCAGCGCTACTAAGAACATGGACAACCCGTCTAGTTGCAGCGAAAGGGACAGGCCCAGTGCCGGCAGCCACGGGAGGTTGACCTGCTGCGGAGCCTGGGCAATTCCCACCACGGCCGCCACCAGCGCCAGTGCACTGAACACCAAGGACACAAGCCGGATGGCCCGCGCCTGACGGCCGAGGAACAGAGGTGCCAAGGCGCCCAGCGTGAGCAGGATCAGCGGCAACAAGACCAGCACGACCGAACCTCCCTTAGGGTCTTAGCGACAAGAAGGCGACAACCAGCATCACGCCAACGGCAAAACTCAGGGCATAGCGCCGCACGTAGCCGCTCTGAGTAGGCCGCAGCGACTCGCCCCAGCCCGCCACCAGATGACCGATCTGGTTGAAGCCGCTGTCCAGAGCCTTGCGGTCGAACCGCTCCAAGACACTGCCCAGCCACAGTACGGGCCGCACGATCAGCCAGTCACCCAACTCGTCGATGTACCACTTGCCCTTGAGGAAGCGGTAGACCGGCCCGTGCAGCGGCTCGACCGCCGGCGCCTTACGTCCGTAAAGCGCCCAAGCCGATCCGACACCAGCCAGGGCCACCACCAGGGCCACCGCCATCGCCCCCCAGTTGGTGGGCGGGGGTAGCGGCGGGATCGGTCCGAACCGGCTCAGGGCTGGGAGCAGCCAGGACTCGATCAGGTTGTAACCGCCGGGCAGGACCAAAAAGCCACCGACGGTGGACAGCACGGCTAACACCACCAACGGCACGGTCATCACCGCCGGCGACTCGTGGGCATGGCTCTTGGTGCGGGCACTGCCGCCAAACACCACAAAGTACAGCCGGAACATGTAAAAGGCGGTCAGTCCAGCGGCCACGGTACCAATCGCCCACAGGCCGACTTGGCCACCGGAGAGCAGACCGCCTAAGATCTCATCTTTAGAGAAAAATCCAGCGAACGGCGGGATCCCAGAGATGGCCAGGGTTCCAACCAAGAACGTGGCCGCTGTGAGCGGGATGGCTCGGCGCAGACCGCCCATCTTCCACATGTCCTGCTCCCCGCTCAAGGCGTGAATCACCGATCCGGCCGCCAGGAACAACAGCGCCTTGAAGAAGGCGTGGGTCAAAAAGTGGAAGACTCCGGCGGCATAGGCAGCCGTGCCGACGGCCATGAACATGTAGCCCAACTGGGACACGGTCGAGTAGGCAAGCACCCGCTTGATGTCGTCTTGGGCGATAGCGATAGTGGCGGCAAACAGCGCCGTGAAGCCGCCGATCCAGGCGATGGTGGTGGCCACACCGGGCGCCAGTCCGAAGATGGGAAAGGCCCGGGCGACCAAATAGACACCGGCCGTGACCATGGTGGCGGCGTGGATCAGGGCGGACACTGGGGTCGGACCTTCCATCGCGTCCGGCAGCCAGATGTGCAGCGGGAACTGTGCACTCTTGGCTGCCGCCGCCACAAAGAGCAGCGCCGCCACCAGATCGCGGGTGGCAATCGGCAAGATGGCAAACTGGCGGAACACGGTCTGGTAGCTTACATGACCCAAATTCACGAACAACAAGAAGATGGCCAGAGTCAAGGCGACGTCGCCCACTACGTTGACCACGAACGCCTTTTTGGCGGCTGCCACCGCCGTCGGCCGAGTGTACCAAAAGCCGATCAGGAAGTAAGAGGCAAGGCCCACTCCGGCCCAACCGACCAACAGGAAGAAGAAGTTTCCGGCCATCACCAGCAGCAACATGGCGACGATGAACAGATTCATCTGCCAGAAGAAGCGGCCAAAGCCCTCGTCATCATCCATATACCCGGCGGAGTAGAGGTGGATCAGCGCACCTACCCCGGTGATCACCAGCATGAACAAGATCGAAATGGGATCAACCAGCAAGCTGAAGTGGATCGGCGTAGCCCCGGCCCGGTTCCAGATGAACAAGGTGTCCTGGATCAGGCGGTGCGCCGGCGGCAGGCTGGCCAGTCGCACGAAGGCCGCCACGGCCACCAAGAAGGATAGGGCGACCGCACCAACACCGATCCAGGTGATCTGACGGTGACTGAGGCGTGGTCCCAACCAGGCTGCCACCAAGGCGCCCAGCGCTGGAAAGACGAGTGCGAGGACGATTACGCTGTGCATACCCTACCCCTTCATCGCGTTCAGCGTGTCGACGTCGGCCTGGTCGCGGTGGCGGAACACCAACACGATGATGATCAGGCCGATGGCTACCTCTGCTGCCGCCGCCACCACCACCACGAACACGAAGATGTGCCCGCTGATCGCCTGAAACTGACGAGCGAAGGCAACGAGCGAGAGGTTGACGGCATTCCACATCAGCTCGATGGCCATGAACATGATCAAGGGGTTCTTGCGGACCATCACCCCGACGGCGCCGATGGCGAACAACAGCGCAGAGACCACCAGGAAATCCACAGTCGGCAGGGTCATGCGCTCACTCCTCTCATCAGCGTTCGCGAGCCAAAAACACGACCCCGATTACGGCCGCCAGCAGCACGAGAGCTGTCAGCTCGAAGGGCAACAGGTAGGTGGTGAACAGGGCGCGGCCGAAATTGGTGATGCTGCCGAAATCCGTCGTCGACGGCGGCGGCGCAACCAGCACGGTACGCACGGCCAGGGCGAACACCACCAGCGCTGCAAACACGCCGGTCACTGCAAGGGCCAGCGGCACCTGCCCCGGCAAGTTCTTGCCGCGGCTCTCCTGGGGCGCTCGGGTGCCGGCCATCAGCAAGGCCACCACGAACAAGAACAACACCATCACGGCGCCGGCGTAGACGATGACCTCGATCACCGCCAAAAACTCGGCATGCAGCAGCAAAAACAGGACCCCTAGCCCGACGAAGTTGGCGACCAGAGCGATCACCGCGTGCATCGGGTTCTTCGCGCTGATCACCACCACGCCCATGAACAGGCATAGCACGCCAGCGAGGATCGCAATCAGATTGGCCATCTCGTCCCTCCTCGTTCAGACCTTAGGGGTGAACCAGGGCGACCCAGGCGGCAGTGCCGATGGCGTTGAGCAGGGCGACCGGCAACAACACCTTCCACCCAAAGGCCATCAAGCGGTCATAGCGCAAGCGAGGCAAGGTGGCCCGCAGCCAGACAAACACGAACAAGAAGATGGCAACCTTGATCAGAAACCACAGGTAACTGGGTAAGATCGCCGGCCCGTGCCAACCACCCAAAAACAGCGTGGTAGCCAGCGCCGAGACGGTGATCATATTGATGTACTCGGCCATGAAGAACATGGCGAACTTCATGCCCGTGTACTCGGTGTGATAGCCCGCCACCAGTTCCTGTTCGGCCTCCGGCAAGTCGAAGGGCGCTCGATTGGTCTCGGCGATGGCACAGATAAAGTAGACGATGAATCCCACGATCTGCGGAAAGACGAACCATTCTCTGGTCTGGGCACTGACGATCTGATTCAGGTCCGCCGAACCGGCCGCCAGCAGAACACCGATCACCGACAGGCCCATGGCCAGTTCGTAGGAGATGATCTGGGCGGATGACCGCAACCCGCCAAGCAGACCGTACTTATTCTGCGAGGACCAGCCGCCGAGAACGATTCCGTACACGCCCAACGACGCCACTGCGAACACATAGAGCAGACTCAGGCTTGGTCCAGCGATCTGCAATGGGACCAGGCGACCGAAAATGTGCACCGGGGAACCGAAGGGGATCACGGCAAACGCCATCAGGGCGCCGAGTAGCGACAGCATGGGTGCGATCAGAAATACGAAGCGATCGACCCCAGCCGGGATGATTTCCTCCTTAAACAGGAGCTTCACTCCGTCAGCCAACGGCTGCAGCAGTCCAAAAGGTCCGGCCCGGTTGGGTCCTGGCCGCAACTGGAACCGCCCCAACAACTTGCGCTCGATCAGGGTCAGATACCCGAACGCCGCCTGCAGAAAAATGATGACCAATAACGCCTTGCCAATGTCGATGCCAACCGTCAGCGCCATCTAAACGCTCCTCTCCCGCACCACCAGCCTGGCTCCCGCACCAAGTCGGTTGGAACCCGGCCAGTCCCCCACGACCAGGCAGTCATCCACCACCCCGGATGAAACCGCCACCCGGACCACGATCTCGATCTCAGCGTCCACCAAGGCGGCTTCGTCGCCGTCTGCGACGCCGAGAGCACGCGCGGTCTCGGGCGCAAGCTCGACCACCTGTTCCGGCACCATGGAGACTAGGTGCGGCTCCGGGGTGAGCCCCCGGTAATAGAGTGTGGGAATCCGCATTAGTTGCTGGCTTCGCGGCTTGTGAGCTACCGGCGCCGGCCCCTGAGGGCGGCTTAGGCCGGCCAGCGCCTGCTCTCGGATCTCAGCGAGGGGGCGATCCTCAGCCAGCAGTTCGGCGACCACCGCCCAGTCCGGTCGGCTGGAGCCCCCGGCGGTGGCAGATGGCTCGAACACCTGGGGTCTGCCCTCCATATTGACAAAGGTGCCGTCCGACTCGGCGAAGGCAGCCAGCGGCAAAACTACGTCTGCCATCATGGCCGTCTCAGACATGTTGACGTCCGCAACCACCACAAACGCTGCACTGTCCAGCGCCGCCGCCGCCTGCTGACCCCCCGGGGCCAATCGCAACGGATCGACGCCAAGGATCAAAAGACTCTCCACCTGCCCCTCGGCCGCAGCACTCAGCAAGCCTTCTGCGGTCGGTTCACCGGCTTTGGGCATCAGACCCATGGCCTGGGCGCCATAGGCGTTGGCATCGGCCCCCGTTACCAACACCGAGGTCTTGGCACTGCGTTGGGCCACCAGCTTGCCGATCGCCTCGTAAAGCATCGGGTCATGGCCGTTCCAGAACACAACCAACGGCTCCTCCGATGCCACCGCGGCAACCAGCCCCGGATCGCCCTTGCCCGCCAAGGCAGCGGTCAGGACATCGGCCCCCTGACCGGGGCGATAGAGGACCTGCCCGGCGTCGAGACTGGCGGTGGTCCGGGGTCCGATCGATACAACCCGGGCATGCCGCCCATGGGCCACATTCTGGCGCAGCCGCAGCCAAGCCACCGGCGTCTCTGTCTCCGGGTCGCTCTCGATCATCAACACCACTGCGGCCTGATCGAGGTCAACCAGCTTGCCCTGGCCGGCAGGAGGCACTGCCGTGTACTGACCGCCAACCCGCCAGTCCGCCACCGCATGGCTCTGCCGGTCGCGCCAAACACTAAGCAGATATTGGGCCTCCAGGGATAAGCGACCGCCGCCCAAAATGCCGATCTCACCCTGCAATCCGGACCGTGCCGCCGTCAGAGCCTCCTCCCAACTGGCGACCACCAGCTGTCCATCTCGACGAATCAGCGGCGTTGTAATGCGCGAGGGGTCGGTCAAAAAGCCGTAGCCAAACCGGCCGCGATCACACAGCCAGCCCTGGTCGACCTGCTCGTTCTCTCGAGACAGCACGCGTAGCACGTGGCCTTCGCGGTTGGTCACGGTCAGGTTGCACCCGACCGGACAATGCGGGCAGACAGACGGCACCTGAACGATATCCCAGGGCCGGGCTCTGAACCGATAGGGATGTGATGTGAGCGCACCGACCGGACACATCTCGATGGTATTGCCCGCGAACACAGAGGTGAGGGCCCTCCCGTCCGCCACGTCGACCACCGTGTGTGCCCCCCGCTCCTTGAGCACCAGTGCGGGGTCCCCGACAATCTCATCCATGAACCGGGTGCAGCGCTGGCACTGGACGCACCGTTCTTGGTCCAGCACCACCATCGGGCCGAGGGTCCACGCCTTGTGCAGATGGCGCTTGGGCTCGGAGAAACGGGTGGCGCCAGGACCATAGGCGAACGCCTGGTCCTGGAGCGGACACTCGCCACCTTTGTCGCAGATCGGACAATCCAGTGGATGCTGGGCCAGCAAAAATTCGAGCACGCCGGCCTGGGCCTTTTGCACATCCGCGCGCTGGGTGTGTACCACCATGCCGTCGGCCACCGGAGTGGCACAGGCTGGCTGCAGCTTGCCCATCTTGTCGATCCCGACCAGGCACATCCGGCAAGCCGCCACCGGCTTCATGCGGGGGTGGTAGCAGAAGATGGGGATGTTGATGCCGACCTTCTTGGCGGCCTCAATCAGCAAGGTGCCCGGTTCTACCTCAACCGTTTTTCCGTCGATCGTCAGATTGATCATCCCACACGCTCCCTTAGCAGCGGACATCCCTGATGGGTGAAGTGATCGACGTACTCCTGACGGAACAGCCGCACGCTGGATGCCACCATCGCCACAGCGGCATCACCGAAGGCGCAGAAGGTCCGGCCTGCAATGTTATCAGACAGATCTAGCAGCAAGTTGAGGTCAGCCTCGGTGCCCTGGCCCAATTCCAACCTACTGAGCACCTGATCCATCCACAAGGTCCCTTCCCGGCACGGTGTGCACTTGCCGCACGATTCGTGACGGAAAAACTCCATCGCCCGCCGGGTGAACGAGACAATGCACACCGAGTCGTCGAGCACGATCACCCCGCCC
>JAJZKY010000165.1 GCA_021803885.1 Planctomycetota bacterium | reverse complement strand
TTGCCGCCACCCCGAGACCACGTCAAAGCCTTCTTCCAGCTTGGCGACAAATTTCGGTATTTCTGCCGGATCGTGCTGCAAATCACCATCCATAGCCAAAATAATTTCGCCACGCGCATGGTCAAAACCCGCGGCTAGGGCCGGGGTCTGCCCAAAATTACGCCGCAGTTTGATCAGCAGAACACGGGAATCGGCGGCCGCTATTTCCGCCAGCCGCAAATACGTCTGGTCCCGGCTGCCGTCATCGACAAAAATAATTTCATAGGGCCGTGCCAATAAAGCAAGATTTTTAGTTAATCCGGCGTAAAGCTCGGCTACGGAATCCTGTTCATTGAACATGGGCACCACCATGGAACAATATGGAATGGGCGCGGCGTTTTGCCAGGTGGTGTTCACTTCAGAATGGGCATCAAATTCAGTCATTTTTTTTCCGTTCCACCTCATGATCTTAAGTGCAGAGTATACCGGACCACGCCGCGCCGCGCAACCGCAGGGAGGTGCAAAATGTTAACTTCTGCCCGCCCATGCCGGGCCGCGCCGTGATGCTCTAAAAAAGCCGCTTGGATTTTTAATTGCCCTGCTGCCAAATGCCGATAACGATTTATCTGGGCGTAGTCGGACTAGCGCAAGGATAAAACTGTTGCGCGGACCGGCAAAAACGCGGCAGATAGTGTAAGCGGCGGCCTTTTATCGGTCATTGTCCAACCGCAAGCCCACTCGGCCCGGGGCTTGGCCGGACTTTTTTCGCCGCGGAGGCAGCCGTCGGCGGCCGCGCTGGGTTGCAGCATAATGCATCTGCTGCGAAAAACGGGCGAAAATTGAGCGAAAAAATTCGCTTCTTTTTTGAACCCCGGCCCACATGGGCAGTATGGTTGCATAGCCCAACTGTGGTTGCATCAGCCCAGACTTAAAGCGACCCGGGTAAAAGTAAACGGCCAACAGGCCAGCGCCAAATGCCGGCGCTATCGCCGAGCCGCCTTAACCGGATTGAAAGAGCAATGGGTATTCAAGGGCAAGGTGGGTATCCGCATGACGGCGGAAAATCGCCGCCTGGCGCTTGTGCTGGAAAGGTCCGTGTTTGGTCCGCCAAGCCAAAAAGGTTAGGCTACACAAAAGCGGCCATCAAACGCCGAGAACAATAAGGAGTTAACACATCATGTCGTTGAAAAAAGTGGCGGATGACGCCGCAAAAGTTGCAATGGAGTCTCTTGGCACACCACTCTCGCCAATGCCCAGTATTAGCCTGTGCACCCCCAAGCTCGCAACGCGGTCGGCAATTTTCGCGCCGGTAACGCGGCGGGGTTTTGTTTCCGGCCTGATGATGGCCGGCGCCGCCTTCGGGTTGGCCGGCTGCACGTCGCAAAATAAGCCGGTATCGGCCACCGTGGGCGAATTACCGGATGGTATTTTACCCGCGGATGCGGGCTTGGCCTCCGACCCGGCGGATGTGGGCTATGCTCCACCGGCCAATTTCCATATGACCACCTATAAACCACCCGTGCGCCAGCCGCTGCGCCCGGTCGGAGCGCTGGGAATTATTCCACGTGCCGGCTGGACCACCATCGGCCCCAACATGCGCACCATTCAACCGATGAATGGTGTGCGGCTGATTACCTTTCATCACACCGGCGACCCCACGCCGTTTTACGACGATTCTTATGAAGGCACCGCACGCTACTGGGAAGCCATTCGGCAGTGGCAGCGCAGCCAGGGTTTTGAGGACATTGGCTATCATTTCGGCATCGACCGCGTCGGCCGCGTGTGGCAACTGCGTAAACTCGAATATCGTGGTGAGCATGTCCGCGACGGCTTTGCCCCGCCGCACTGGCTGGACCGCTATCTGCAACTGAAAAACTCCCCCACCCAGCCCATTCATGGCCGCTGGATATGGAATGCCCATAACATCGGCGTGGTGTCGCTGGGAAATTTCATGGTTCAAAAGCCCACGCCGGCGCAGCTCCATCGGATTGTGCATTTCGGGCGGGTGTTGCGTAATTTGTATCGCATCCCGATTTATCATTGCTACACCCATCAGGAATTGGTCTCCACGCTTTGTCCCGGCGCTCACCTGCAGCCCTATATGGAATACATCCGCCGCACCAATGAACTCTAACGCACAAGCGTGAGAGCATCAGCCGCGGTGGGCCGGGAAACCTGGCTCCGCCATGCCCGGTTTGCCTGGCCACTGCCCGACACCCGCCGCCACGGGACCGCTCCGTTTTCGCATGGTGCCGTCCGATTAGCGCCATAAGGTAAATCAGCGTCAGCATCGCCCGGCGCATCGCCAGTTTCCATCGGCGTACCTGCTTGCCATCTGGCGTCCCGGTCGTGTATGATCTGCATTGATGGTTGTCGATACAGTAGCGCGATCTTCTTTGACAGGAGTTTTTTATGCTTTACGCCCCATTGGGAAGAACCGGTTTGTTGGTCAGCCGATTATGCCTGGGAACCATGAATTTCGGCCCCCACGCCAGCGAATCTCAGAGTTTTGCCGTCATGGATAAAGCTTTGGAGTTGGGGGTCAACTTTTTTGATACCGCCGATGTCTACGGCTGGAAAAAGGGCGAAGGCGTTACCGAACAGATCCTCGGCAAATGGTTCGCCCAGGGCGGCCACCGACGCGAACAGGTGATTCTGGCCACCAAAGTTTATGGCGAGATGGGCAATGCCAAGTTCGATCGCGGGCTTAGCGCGGTGCATATTCGCCGCGCCGCGGAAGAAAGCCTGCGCCGCTTAAAGACTGACCATATTGATTTGTATCAGATGCACCACATCGAACGCACCACCCCCTGGGATGAAATCTGGCAGGCCATGGAACTGCTGGTAGCCCAGGGCAAGGTGATCTACGTCGGATCCAGCAACTTCGCCGGCTGGGATATCGCCACCGCCAATCAGGTGGCATCGCGGCGACACTTTTTGGGCCTCGTGAGCGAGCAAAGCAAGTATTCGCTGGCCTGTCGGCATATTGAATTGGAAGTGCTCCCGTGCTGCCGCCATTACGGCCTGGGCGTTATTCCCTGGAGTCCGCTGGATGGCGGATTGCTCGGCGGCGTGTTGGCCGGCGCTAAAGAAGGCCGCCGCGGCGCCGAAGGCATGCAGAAGCGAATTGCCGGCATCCGGCCGCAGCTCGAAAAATGGGAAGGGCTGTGCAAGGACCTGGGCGAAAAGCCCGCGGATGTCGCCTTGGCATGGTTGCTTTCCAACCCAGTCATCACCAGCCCCATCATCGGCCCACGCACCATGGAACAGTTGACCGGAGCCATGCGCGCCCTGGAAATCAAGCTAACCGATGAAACGCTCCAGCGCATCGATGCCATATGGCCCGGCCCCGGCGGTGAAGCCCCCAAAGCCTATGCGTGGTAAAACCGCGCTACAGGCTTTTTTCACCGTCGTGCCCAACCGCCGGTGTTTCGGCGCAGCAACAAGGGAACCGCGGCCGCAATCAGCAGGCCGGCTGCGGATGGTTCAGGCAATGGATCAGTTGCGCTGGTGTTTTGCACCCCGCTGATGGCAAACACGCCAACGCGGCCACCGGATGGCGTGGCAAACGTGATGCTTTTGATGAATTTGGCGCTGTCCGCGGCAAGATCCGAGCTGGTGAGTTCAGTAAGGTTGATGTCAGTTTCGTACATATTGAAATACCCAGCATCTTGTGGGCTGCCATAGGTGTTGCCGGTGGGAGTCCGCCCAAGCGCCGTAGAGAACACTTGTTGCGCGGCTTGCTGCGTAGTCTTGCCGCCCTCGCCCCAATCGTAGGGGTCGTAGGTGATGGGACCGCTGGTGGATCCGTCGGAAAAAGTCAGTGTGAACGTGCTGGTGTAGTTGGTAACTCCCGTGTTGCCAGATGCTGCGATGATAGCCAAATTGTTGTAGCCCTCAGGCGTGGAAAGCGTAAGGGTTTGGCCGGGGTCCGCAGGCGAACCCAGCTTGAGCACGTTGTTGCCCGTGAATGGCTGAAATTGGTACTGGGTTCGGTCGGGGTTGCAGGTGTCGTTGGCGGCGCTGCCAAAGGTGGTGGTATCCGCGCTCGAAGGAAGACCCGAGCCTTGAAAGGCTGTGGACGGCGGATAATACCCCTCAACAAACCACGCATAACCGCTGCCGTCGAAACTCTGGACGGTCTCGTTTGTAACGCCGGGCAAGTAAATTACATCCGCGTTCCAACCCGACAGGCCAATGGGCATGGCGGCGTTAGCCCAGCATTGGCCGGTGCCTGCCGCTAAGCCCAACAGCCACGCCTGCGTAAAAACGGCCTTTGCCACCCGAGATTTGAAAATGCCCATGGATAACCTCCAAAATTGGCGCTAGCCAGCGCCCGACCGGCCCGCCCGCCTACAAAGCCGGCGCAGCCCATGGCCCAACGGGTAAAAACTTACCCCGGCCCCAAAACCAACAAAAAAATCGCGGAGATCCACCGCTGCTTTTTAACGAGAGGTTTCATGTTCCCTATGAACCTCCAGCCCACGAAGGCTGATTCTGGCGAGCATGATAGCCGGATAAATCTAAATGTCAAGTCATTAAAATCGGTGTTGCCGGATTTTTACTTTTTGCGTGTCGCCCCCGGCGCCCCCGCAGGCCCGGCGATTGTTTCGCCGGGCACACAGTGGTCCCTGCGGCGTGGTGGACGGGGCCACCGCGACCATGCAAGCCAGATCGCCCACCCCCCCAAATAGCCGCCGGCTCGCCGGCGGGCGGCAGCCGTCGCCAATCGGGATCGGACGACGCCTCCGGGCGCTGCCCCCCCCGGAAGGCCCCCGTTTAGCGTGCGAGGCAGCCTCGCCGCGGGTATTTGGCTGGGCGGTGAAAATAGCATATGTGCCCACATCGCCAGCCGCTTCGCATTTCCGCACCGCCACTTAGTCGCGGGGCATTGTGCCCGCCACCAAAAACCCCGGTTGTGGCACGGACGCCGCAATCCCGATGCCGCAGGAGTCGCTAATCAGGATGGTTCGAATCGTCGCGGCCGCAGCCGCGCCCATATCCGCGACCATCCGCGCAATCCGCGGTCTTCCATCGCATCGTGAATAAATACCAAAATTCCGCCGCAATCGGAGTTTATCCCGACACATCGGGACGCCTTCGCGCCTTCGCGTTACCGTTGGGTTGTCGGCCTGGCGCGCGACCTCCGCCGCGCATCGTTATCCCCTCCCATGCCCCACCTAACAACACCACAAGAGATGCCCGCCTAATCGGGCTTGCGCCCAAAATCGCGCAGCGGTCTTTGACAACTAAATACGTGCGTCGCCAACAGCCCGGCCGAGGCCATCAGCCGCACTCTGCCCAACAACCACAAATTCGGCGTCGCGCACGCAGTGCGCCCAAAAACTGGCCTTCAACCCGGAGCTTTAAAAAATGCGCTGCAATCTTGATCATCTTGATAATCTTGATAACCTTACTCAGAATCCCCAGCAAAACCGCCTGTTTCTAGACGGTTTCAAAATCGCAGCCTTGATCACCTTGATCATCTTACCCTCTACAGCCCCGGCCAATCGGCAGCGTCGTCCTCAGCGAACCTCTGCGGCCTTAATGGTAAATCCTCGTCGCGGCCAATCCGGAAAGCCATCAGCAGCGTTCCGCCAAAAACCAGGAATTCGACTTCGCGCCCACATTGCGCCCAAAATCAACCTTCAACCCCAACCCGTTGTGAAAGCGTTGGCCGCGTTGGCCGCGTTGGCCATGATGTCCGAATCAATCAAAAATACCAGCAAAATCGCTGATTTCACAACCCGGCCAAGCTGGCCAAAAGGTATAGTCTCGGCCGCCTTGGCCAACTTCTCCGGCGCAGCCGTCGCCTTAAAAACGTGCCGCAGGCTCCGCAACCATTGCACTCTTGCCCGCCGCCAATAACAAAGTCATCTGCCGATTCAATTGCCGTCTCGTCAACATCGTTGGGATTCCTTAGGTTGCGGGATCTCCCGGGGAATTTGCCGATACGGTTCATCGCGATTGTGCCAGAGCCGGGAACGCAAGCGTAACAAACCTCGTCCAGGCGTGCCACAGGCCCCCCTTGAAAATAGTATTTGTTCAGCTTGGTTTAAGGCTCCTCCATAGTTTCATTTTTATAGTGCAGCGGATATTGTAGTGGTGATAATGGTCGCAGGGTAGAACCTGATATTCTTGTGGCGGCGTCACATTTTGGATGATCGTTAAGTTTTCTGGCGGAGAATACTACATGAGTGAAACTTCCCAAAGCGAAAATATCTCTTTGCAACCACCAATTCCCGGCCTCGGGCGAATTGTATTTGCGGTCGCCGCCGCAGCGTTGGCGGGGTTGCTGTTTGGCTATGATACGGGGGTGGCGTCGGGAATTCAGGGTTATCTGCAAACCTATTTTCATTTAACCAATACGGAACTTGGTTTTGCGATTGCCAGTTTAGAATTAGGAGCGGTTCCGGGCGCCATGTTCGCCGGTTCATTGGCGGATATGTTTGGCCGCAAGAAGCTGTTGATTCTCTGTGCGGTACTTTTTGCTTTGTCCGGTGTGCTTTCCGCGATACCGCAGTCGCTTATGGAGCTGGTATTCGCGCGGATATTGGGTGGCATTGCGATTGGCGCTTCTTCCATGATTGCGCCGGTGTACATCGCGGAAATAGCGCCAGAACGGCATCGCGGCCGATTGGGATCATTGTTCCAACTCGGCATCGTCGTGGGAATCGCCGTGGTATATTGGGTTAATTATTTTATTCTCAATGCCGGCCACCAGATTAACGCCGCCCATCCCCTTGTGGGTATGAATTGGAATCAGACCATTGGCTGGCGCTGGATGTTGGGATCGGAAACGCTGCCGGCGGTGATATTCCTGTTGATGATTCTGGCGGTGCCGGAAAGTCCACGTTGGTTGGTGATTAATAATCAGGAAGAACGCGGGCGCAATATCCTGACTGGCTTTGTGGGTTTGACGGCAGCGATGAAAGAGATTCGCGCGGTAAAAGAAATGGTCGCCCAGGAAGAGGGAAGGTTTTCGGAATTATTTACGCCGCGCTTTCGCTTGCCTTTGGTCATTGCCCTGTTTTTGGCGATATTTTCGCAATTCAGCGGCATTAATTCCATTATTTATTACGCCCCGCGGGTTTTTGAGGCGGCCGGAATGAAAACCACCAATGCGTTCGGTTCAACCGCTCTGGTGGGGATGGTGAATTTGGCCTTTACTTTCATTGCGGTGGGCTTTGTGGATAAGGCGGGTCGCAAGTTGTTGCTGACCATCGGCACGGCCATTCAGGTGGTGGCCTTGGCGGCGGTGGCGTTGGTATTTGCGTTTGCCAATCGCGTGGCAGTCACGAAGGTGGAGCATGGCCAGGAGGTCCATTCGATGGTGGTTCACTTCAGCCATGGGCAGGTCTTAATTCTTATCGCCAGCATATTGACCTTCATTGCGGCGTTTGCCATGGCGATGGGACCGATGCCGTGGATTATTATTTCGGAAATATTCCCGGCGCGAATTCGCGGACGGGCGGCATCGGTGGGTGTATTTACGCTGTGGATCGCGATTTTTCTGGTTGCGCAGACATTTCCGATGCTCAAAGCCAGTGTCGGCTTAACCTGGACCTACTTCATTTATTCTGGCTGTTCGCTGATCAGTTTCCTGTTTGTATTGTTGGTATTACCGGAAACCAAAGGCAAGACGTTGGAGCAGATTGAAGCGTACTGGCATCATCGGCATGCGAATAAGATGCTTCAGCCACGCACTGCAGCGGTGCAGCCACACAAGAGGTAGGTAAATGCATCTGCCACCCCCGAACCAGCCACGATGGCTCTTCTGGGTATGGGTTGCTTGGGCATGCGAATGACAATGTAGCGATAACACCGGTCAAGGATGGTCCGTGGTTGGTGTTTTCTTTTGAATCAGCGACGATTGCCATAATCAGTGAACAATCCCGATATGCCGCATCAGGTCGCGATACAATCGGGAGCTTACGGTCTTTGTGCCGCCATGGACAGTGAACAGCTAACCCAACCTTCGCACTTTGCGCCGTTTTTGATGAATTTTTAAAAATATTATGGCCTGGTGTTATCACCAATGCGGTTTTTCTCTGCGAAATCGCCTTGGTACAGACCTACTTTGTGTTCTTCACTTGTCTTGATGGAATCTGATGTGCGATATTGGCTTGCATGTTCATCAGTGCCAGCAGGCGTCGTAAGAATGGGAAAATGCACACCTATCATCGTGTGCTTGAGAAGCGGCGCGTCGCTGCGGGCCGCTGGGTGCAGCGGCAAGTGGTGTATCTCGGGGAATTCAACAGCCAGCAGGAAGATTCCTGGCAGTGGTGTCCGGGACTAAAATGACTCCATCTTAATATTCGCAATTGCGAGATTTGCGCTGGCGCTTGTTTTGTGGTTTACTATTGACCATGAACAACGCAGACACGCCAGACCGCACGAATAGCACCACCGCCCAGAACGTCGGCGCCTCGGCGACTCAAGCCAGTGCCGCCGCGGCAACAAAAGCCGCGGCCCGCAGCAAGCCGCTTCGCCATCTTAGGGGACGGAAGTACATCAAGCGGCTGGAGGAGTTCATGGGCGACCTTCGCCGTCATAACCCGCATCCGAATCGGGATTTGTATTTTGACGATGTTGTCACCATCCTGCTGCTGGGATT